>JAESTO010000036.1 GCA_016763565.1 Gammaproteobacteria bacterium
TGTCTTAATAAGCGGAATGAGATAGTTAGGAATGTGTTCATAATATTGTCTCCATACTTTTATGTTCTAAGGTAATGAAAGAATATTATAGGGTACAAACAGGAGGCAAACAAGTCTTTTACATCGCTAATCCCACACCAAATTGAATGATGGGTATGGCAATTAACATATCAATAACCTTGATTAATAAGATAGCAATGAACAGTGAAATATCTATACCGGCAATGGGAGGAATAAAGCGCTGAATAGGTTGTAAAATGGGAGCGGTAAGGTGGTTTAGCAGCAATTGTATGGGCGCAAAATTGCTGCGAGCTGTTGTTATCCAGCTGAGAATGGCTTGCATAATCATTGCCCAAAATAAAAGGGTGAGTAATAAACTCAATAATTCGCCAATACTCCAAATTAATATTGCGCCGATATTAAGTATTTCGTGGGTCTGTAGCCAACCATAGAGATACAGTTGTACTAGTTTAACGACCAATAATAAAGCAATAGCGGCAAGGTCAATTTTTCGATGATAAGGAATAATTCTGCGTAAAGGCAGCAATAATGGATTGGTTACTTTTAAAATAAATTGTGCCAGGGGGTTATGATACCCTGCATGCGCGTGCGATAATAAAATTCGCAGTAGAATAAAGATTAAATAAATACCAAATAAACTTCGAACTAAAAAGATAGCAGTGTCAGTTAAATTTTCCATAGTGTTACTTCGTTATAGGTTGAATTGGGTGAATGTTAATTTTTCCACCGCAGTTGGTATCTAGTGCAATCGCAGTCGCAACGGCTTGTTTAGCAATTGCTTGTGCACTGCGTTTACCTTTATAAAGTGTATACAAAGCACCTAGGCTGTAATCAGAGCCTGATCCAATCGCATAGTATTGTTCAAAACGAATCACATTCATATTGGAGGCAACAGAGAAAATGCCCTGCGGGTTAACAATCAAAAACGACGCATCTAAATCAGCAAACGGTGACAGTTTGTCATCACATTGCTCATTCACTAGTGCGTAGTCTTTACGCAATTGTTTCCACAATTGTAGAAAAAAAGTAAAAATAGCGCTTTCATCATGAAGCGACGGTGTGGATTTTTGTTGTGAGATATAATCTATTAAAATGTTATCGTACAATGCCCAGCCTGTTGTCGCGATGAAGGCGTCACCCACGGTGAGAATTTTATTGGTTTGGTAATTTTCACTGGGCACTTGTCCTGAACCAAAGGATACTAAGCTATCGGTTGCCAGCACTAGGTCGTTATCTTTTTTAATTGCAACTGCAATGGACATAAATTTTTCCTAATAGTCAAACATACGCGAATAACTAAATTTTTGGTATCTTCTAAAAAAGAGTAAGTATATCAAAGAATGTATAATTTTAAACTCGGGCACGTGCAACCGAGATTTTGATACGCTTAAACGAGTAATGGGTCATGTGCTTTAGCTTTATAATTGGCCTAGGCCACGGTATTTTTTGGCTAATGTTTTTTCCAAATAGTATTGCGACTGCATCTCTTGCAAACGACTTTTGGTTCGTTTAAATTCAAGTGCTAAATGCTTATCAACAGATAATGCGTCTAACGAGCAACTAGCCGATAGCATAAGCCTGACTTGTTCATCATATAATATATCAATGAGGTTAATAAATCGGGTGATAATTTTGTTACCTTGCTTCGTTAATTGCGGAAGATGGCTCAGCAAGATCGTATGAAATTGTTGAGCTAATAGCAAATAATCTGCACTACTACGTGGCTGACAACATAATTCTGCAAAATCAAACCAAGCCACACCTTCAGCGCAGCGAATCGTTGCTAATTGCCGTCCATTAATGGTCAGATGTGTACCGTGTAGTGTTTGCTGATAAGCATAATGTGCAAAGCCTGTTCGCATTGCTTGTTCGCTGTTGGCATCAAGAGGGGAAAAATACAGATTAGCTGGTTTCGTATGGCGTAAACGATAATCTTGTTGTTGATCAACTTCAATGGCTTGCAAATGTTGCGTTAACAAATTAATCGTTGGTTGAAAACGTTGGCGTTGTAGCCCATCGCGGTATAAATTTTCGATTTTGACGTTGGATGTTGCTACTAAAATGACCTTTAGCGAAAATAATGCTGACAATAACTTACCTAGAATCATCGCATCAGCAATATCATGGACAAAAAATTCGTCAAAGCAAATTAATTTAGCGCGTTGCACAAATTCTTTGGCAATGATTAACAGGGGATCACGCTCGCCTTGTAATGCGGCTAAACGTTGCTGTACATGGCGCATAAATGCATGGAAATGGATGCGTTGCTTATGTTGATCCGGCATACAATTATAAAATGTATCCATTAAATAAGTTTTGCCGGTGCCGACATCACCCCACAAATAAATACCCGTGGTTAATGTCTTACGCGTGAACCATTTGTGCCAAATATGTTTGAGTGTATGGGGTTGGCAGAGTTGCTGATAAAGTTTATCCAGTGCTTGCATGGCAAGCGCTTGGCTAGGGTCTGGGAAAAAATTGGCTTGTTGTAGATCAAGGCGATATTGTTGCAAAGGTGTGATCATGACAATAAGCTATCTTTTAATTGTTCGCGCAACGTCACTAATTTACCGTGAAAAAAATGACCGGTATTGGGCATACGAATTAAAAGGGGTGGTTGGGCCATCTCAGCTAACCAATCATAAACATCTTGTGCGTTAACCACTTCGTCTTGTTCACCTTGTACCACCAGCCATGGACATGGTGGTTGAGGCAATTGTGCAAAACCATCATAGTGTATGGGGGGGGCAACAGTAACTAAATGTTTAACAGGTTGATGATATTGTCCGGCAATATGGTAACTTATCCACGCACCAAATGAAAACCCGGCTAAATAAAGTTGGTGTTGCGGACACGTTTTATGGACCCACTTTAATACCGTCAGCAAATCATCACTTTCTCCTCTGCCTTGATCATACTTGCCCTCACTATTACCTACACCACGATAATTAAAGCGTACCGTTAACATACCGAGATCTTGATACGTGCGATGTAGCGTGGTGACCACTTTATTGTGCATGGTGCCACCATGTTGCGGGTGTGGGTGACAAATGACCGCTATTTGTTGCGGTACAACTAATTGAGGTGATGAAGTCAA
>JAESTO010000037.1 GCA_016763565.1 Gammaproteobacteria bacterium
ACCTGAGCTTGTGGCATGAATCGGTGTACCGTAAGGTGCCGCATAATCCGTACCCTCATGACGGCGCACGATATGTAAAACAGGTTGCATACGCGCATTACTAAAATGTGAACTAATGCGGCTATATTTTACGGGACTACGTAAAAAGGCTTTACGTATACTATAGCCCTCTTTATCATAATAATGGCATTGCTGTTTACCATTGCAATATTGAATGGCATAATAAGTTTTAACGCGATTAACAAACTGTGCAACAATAATTTTGCCCGCCCCCACCTGCTTATCATGAATATAGTACGCTTGATATTCAATCATAAAATGATCATTTTTACGCAAATTACGCGCGAAATCAACATCCCAAGCAAAAATATTGGCCAACTGTGACATGATGGTATAAGGAATATGTACTTTTTGCCCCGCAGCAAATAATGAGCGATTAATTGTTGCACTAGCAAACTGGTTGACAAGGGTAATCGGCTTGTTAATAATTTTAGCCGAAAAACCTTGCGCTGTTTTATCAACCACGAGCGTTTGTAACGCACTAACCGACAAGATGATCCGTTGCAATTGCTGCCTAGCATTTTTCTGCTGGGGCGCTAACAAGATAAATTTCACGGTATCTTTTGCTTTAATATGCAGCAAAGGCTGAATAACTTTACCTAATGATAAAATGCGTTGTAAGGTTTGTTGTGTTAATCCCAAACGCTTAAAAATACTACTTAAATTGTCGCCTGATTGTACAACAATCACCTTGTCAATAAAGGGTGGCGCTGAAGAGGCCCATGTTGATACGCTCGCAGACTGAGGTGATAATCGCTGGACAAGTGGTGCCTTAATAACTGTTTGCTTATTGAAATAATGGATAATGATGAAAGCTAGCACTAACGCGGCAGTAATGCTGATAATACGCGCCAGCCACTGAGTCATTAATGATTGCTGTACGGACTGATGATTTTCGCTTTCCGTTGACTGGTAACGCATGTTAAAATATCAAGCTCTTAATTTAAACCGAAGCATTATAACATGACAAATGTCGAACAAGCCTTAAGTATTATTAAACGTGGCAGCGATGAAATCCTCTTGGAGAAAGAGTTTATCGAGCGACTCAGCAGCAAAAAGCCTTTGCGTATTAAACTCGGTATGGATCCCACCGCACCTGACTTACATTTGGGACACACGGTGGTGCTCACCAAATTGCGCCAATTCCAAGATTTAGGCCACCATGTGATGTTTCTTATTGGTGATTTTACTGGCATGATTGGTGATCCCTCGGGAAAAAATATTTCTCGCCAACCGCTAACACGTGAACAAGTGCTCGAAAATGCAAAAACTTACCAACAACAAGTGTTTAAAATTCTCGATCCCACTAAAACAGAAATTCTCTTCAACTCCCAATGGATGAATCAAAAAACAGCTGTTGATATGATTAAACTTGCGGCAACCCATACGGTAGCACGGATGTTGGAACGCGATGATTTCAACAAACGCTATAAAAATCAACAACCCATCGCCATACACGAATTTATGTATCCCCTATTACAAGGCTGGGACTCTGTTGAAATGCACGCCGATGTTGAGTTAGGTGGTACTGATCAAAAATTTAATTTGCTCATGGGCCGTGAGCTACAAAAACGACAAGGGCAAACACCACAAATTGTTATCACATTACCGCTACTTGAAGGCTTAGATGGTGTGAAGAAAATGTCTAAGTCCCTCAATAACTACATTGGTATTGATGAACCGGCTGATGACATGTTTGGCAAAATCATGTCAATTTCTGATGAATTAATGTGGCGTTACTTTGATTTATTAAGTTTACGCTCAGCAGAAGACATTGCACAATGGAGGCAAGCTGCAGCAGACGGCGCCAACCCCCGTGACTATAAGGTGAAACTCGGTGAAGAAATTGTTGAACGTTACCATGGCAAACAAATTGCCAATCAAGTTCATGACAATTTTGTTGCTCGCGTCAAGCAAGGACACATTCCTGAGGATATTCCACACATAACCTTAACCAGTACAACACAAAGTTTGCCCATCGCTAATGTGCTCAAAGATGCGGGTTTAGTTACCAGCACATCGGAAGCATTACGAATGATTAAACAAGGCGCCGTAAAAATTGCGGGTGAACGTATCAACGATAAACATACACGCATCACTACCCACTGTGAACAAATTTTTCAAGTGGGCAAGCGACGCTTTGCTAAAGTAATAATTAATCATCAGTCTAGTTAGACTTAGTTTAATTCATTTTTGATCTTCAAATCTTTGGCGGATGTTAGCTACCCGCAACCCTTGCTCTTTAGTTGTTTTAAAGCGTCTGTTTGTTGGGGCTCTCATTTTTTCAGTTGACAAGCGATTGTTTTTTCTAAGGTATGTTTATGGCTACCCTTATTCCGACCTGCTTTTGGGCATGCATTTGTGTGTATTTATATCTGCCAAAAAGTTGAGCCACTCGATTTTTTCCTTATTACTTTTTTTTATTATTAAACGCTTGTGATGTATTTCTTTCAAATACCGCAGAATAAAGCGGTGGCTTCCCAACATTAGCCCCCCCGTTTTTCCCTGGTAAAAGGCGCGATGACGTCTTAAGTTTTTTACGCAATGATCCCCGAAATGCTAGCAAATACTGCAGCTGCTGATAAGAGAGAGACCCATCCGTCATGCCATAAAAACTAAGTTTTTTGTGAAAAGGCAACACCTTAGCCAGTAATTCAAATTGTTGTTGATTGCAAAATTTTTTTTTGCCCCTAAACCAATTAATTTCGATACCTTTACCACCCTGCTGACTGTCATTGCGATTAATCATCAACAATAAATTTATCTGTTGATGTAATCCGCTGGATGCTAAATCGGCCATGAATTGTGCTTGCTCAATAAATAAATAAATTGCTGTTCGTTTAGCAATAACAACGTCTCCCAATGCTAGTTTCCATAATAAGTCTGTCTGCACCATCTGGCCCTTATCACAGCAGTTTTTAACAAGAGCAAAAAATCTAACCACATTTTCTGTCTCTGCCCGCTCAGCATAGTCAACTTTGCTCATCTGCACAAAAAATAGTGTAATGAGGGGTTTAAGCAACGCTAAAGAGGGCGGCACATAAAATCCTTTAAATAAGCCCTCGAAACAGAAAGGCGTGTTAGCTATTGCACTTTTAATATTTTTATCGACTGCAATATTTTTAGATATAAATTTCTTGTATTTACTAGGATAGTAAGCACCAAACATACCCAAAAATGAGCAGGTTAAAGAATAGATATCGCTCCTAAATCCACTTTTGCTCTCTGTTACACACTCTGGAGCAGAATAATGCTCATGAGCCGATGAGCTACGTATTGAATAGCTTGTCGTATCATCATTTTTATTTCTTTCTTGAGAAGAAGAAAAATCAATAATTTGTGCTCGAACACTACGTCCACACGTCCATAAAATTATGTTGCCACTGCT
>JAESTO010000038.1 GCA_016763565.1 Gammaproteobacteria bacterium
TAATTGAGGTGATGAAGTCAATATTTCTAGCTGGCCTGCCGAGCCAGAGAGAAAAGTAGTGGTTTCTTTTTCAGAAAAATGTAATGGATTATTCATGGGGTGATTATACTAAAATAAGTAAGCTGTGCTGCGTTCGAAGATTCGAAGTATAAAGTAATTTATCGATTGATAGCTCTAATGTAGGATAGGGCAGGTTATCTCTGTCGGCCATTGGTAAAACTGTCCCTACTATCTTCACGAGGCCACAAAAAATAGTTAAAATTTTTCCTAGCGCATTGACAGACATGTAATTTTAATTTATTATTCAATTAACAACTGCTTATTGCATAATAATTAATATTGATTAATTCATGTTGGAGCACCTTGACCAGGAACGTTGCTATGTTAGACACCTATCCACATCCCGAACGGTATTTGGATATCTATGTAGCAGGTGGTAACGATTTCTTGCCAGTATATGTCGAGGCAATAGATATCGTGGGAGAAGGATATCGAATTATTGTGTATGGATTGAGTGAAATGCGTGATGTTGACTGGCAATGCCAGTTGGGGCAAGGTATGGGTTTACGCATCGGCGTTGCCTCCGGCGACTGCCATTATTTACACGGTTGTTTATTTCAATATTGCCGTGTTGGTCATGCGCGTGGCAGCAAAAATTTGTACCGTGTTGAATTGCGCTCTTGGTTTGGTTGTTTAACTGTGACACAGCAGGTACGTTCTTTTGTAAATCGAAGTGTGTGGAATATTATCAATGACGTTTTTTGCGCGTACCCGGCAGGTTACCATCGCGTCACTGCCAAGACGCAGTGGAAAACGTCCATACCCTATTGTGTGCAATACCAAGAAAGTGATTACGCGTTTGTCCGGCGATTACTCTTGAGCCGAGGCATCCATTATAGCCATCGTCATAGTGATACTCAACACACATTGTTGATAAGCGATAGTGGTGTCGCGTTTGATGAATATTCGCAAGGTTTACGCGTTGGTTACCCTGAACATAGCGAGTTAGGACAATTAACCGCTTGGCGAAGCAACCAGTGCAGTAGCCCCAATCGCCAGTATAGTCAACGCTACCAAATGACGCATCCACATCAACCTTTGCACACTGCGCACCGTGCGCGGCCATCATCACACCCATCTAATCATGTCGCTTTAACCCAATACCAGCAACGCCATTTACCCGCGCACCTTGATAAAGATGATTTTGCGCGCGCTAGTCAGAACTATCTCATCCAACACAGCACGACGGAGTATTACCAAGCATGCAGCCAACTAATGGGTTTATACAGCGGCATGCGCATACACGTTGCTCAACACAGCCAAGCTGAAAAAAAAGGTGGCTACACTCTTCAACAGCTTACTCATCAAGCCTGGGATTTGAGCAATACGGCAGGCAATGCTGCGGAATTGCGTGAACAAGTTTGTCAAGCCGTGGTTCATTTGCCATGGTTAGTCGCTTTACTCCAAACCGACAGTAGCCATCACTACCACAATACTTTACGCTTTGTGGCCAGCGGTGCTAGTATTTTGCCAGTGTTTGCGCACAAGGCAACCATACAAACACAGGCTAGTCTTGATGGTTCTTTACTGGATGGTAATAAAGTAAGAAGTCCTATCTCTACGATTGCACCGTTGCATTTTCCTAGTCTAGCGGGTTGTCAAACTGCGCGCGTAGTTGCACCCACTAACCACCGTGTAGACAGTGATGCGTTAGGTGCACTGACCCTAAATTTTCCTTGGGATAAAAATCAGTATGCCGTGCGTTGCCCATTACTGCAATCTTGGAGTGGACAACGCTATGGTCATTACAACATACCGCGTGCCGGACAAGACGTGCTAGTGAGCTTCAAAGACGGTAATCCCGATTGCCCCGTTGTGCTGGGAAGTGTTAGTCACCGTGATAGTCAACCTGGTTTAACGCCAGACCAGACGCCACAACGCCAAGGCCTGACCAGTGAATGTGGTCATCAACTGAGTATTGATGACAGTCAAGACGGAGGCAGTATTAACCTAATCAGCAGTCATGATTTGAGCACTCACATCATCGGCGACAGTCAACATCACTACGGTGGACATTACCAGCAACAGATACAACAAGGTCATTATCAGCAAGTGGTTAATCGTGATTATCATTATCGTTCATCGACTCAGATTACATTACGCTGTGGTCATAGCCAATTGCAGATCACCCCGCAAAAAATCACGTTGCAAAGTTTGACGATACGGTGCAGTAGTAGTATTGCAGCTGCTTTATCTTCACCGTCTTTTCCACATGTGACGTTAGATGTTCCGAATACTACAGCGAAGCAAGCTGCTCAAGTGGCCGTTGATAACCTACCGTTAAGTTCAAAGAGGGCGGCCGAAAAATTGCGCCTGCAACTGATTCATTTGGCACCGCGTTGGCGCTGTGTAACGGATGTAGCAAATATTTCGCTCGATGATACGGCGACATTATTACGTTGTCCGGATGAATTACAGTCCGCACTAATCACTGACTTGCTCATTTATTACACGCCCACTGACCCTGAGCAATCAGTCAAGATTCCTTTGCCCCAAAACAGTGATTATGCACACTGGCCAAAACTGATGAAAGCGCATGCATCGGCGAGTCAATCTAGCGGTGATGTCACCTCATTTTCAGTTAAGACTTGGCAGAAACGGATCGAAAAAGCGTTAACCCTCAGCAAACCTCCGTTGTTATCGGCCGGTTGGTTATATGTTTTCTGTCAGGGTAAAGGGAGTCCATTAAGCTATTTTCAACAACGTCATTTGTTTGCTGAATACCGTGTGGGTCAAACTGGCGAACATAATGCCGCAAGCAATACCTTTCAAGCCGTCGAGTTCACCCACTATGCTGGTGCTGATGAGCGTCCAGCAACAGGTGCTTTGCAATCCAACATTGCCGTGCCGTACCAAGTGGTGAAGGCCACGCATAGCCAAACCAATCCACAACCGCAAGGCAAGCCATTTAAAGTGTGGGTGTTTTTTTCTTGCATACAACTGAGTTGGCCACGCTTGCATCGCTTAGGTGGGTTAGCGACAGACGATGTGCGTGTAGAGCACCTACCTAAAAAACAAAAAAAACTACTTCACCAACTGGCTAGTCATGCAGTTGATGATACCTTTTTTAGCCAACGCGTTGGCGAGGATTTGCCTGCTGAACAACTTAAAGTAACCTATCGAGTGCAGTACCAACAAAGTGTTGCTAAGCCACTGGATACGCAACACAGTGCTAATGAAAATCAATGGCAAAAGCACAGCATATATTTTATCGATACTAAACAGCATGCACCGTATCTATTGCTGAATGATCCTTTAGGCATGGTGCAACAAGGTAATGGCCTGATACTCAACCTGTTCAAACACTTGCGCAAGGTAATGAATGACTTACCTAACAAACAAGACTCGCTAGGCCACAACTTTTATCGTGCTGCGGTGGCAGCATTACAATTATTCTATTGTTTCGACCATCCGGGTATTATTAAAGCCAATGGTGAATATCGCAACGCTAAAACAAATCAACCGTTGCCATGGGTGAACAGCCAAGATCTTATGGATAAATCAGTGTTGGCATGGTATTTAAGCGATCACCAACGGCAATTTCTGCATGGCTTAATCCACGCTATACAAACGTGTACTAGCCACTTACTGTTTCCACAATGGCATGATAAAACCCATACGGTCGAATCTTTTATTTCGCAAGGTGTATGGTCAGTTGATCCCTTAGCTTGCATTCAAGATGCCTTTGCGCAACCGAAAAAAATGTTTTACCAAGGTTACGTGCTACTACATGGATTGATGACACCCAGTTGTTGGGACAGCCATACCCTCGATAAAACCCTTACTGTGGATAACCGTTTTATCAGTGAAACCACCTATCACCAAAGCGGCGCTGGCAAATTGGGCGAGGTAGCGCATAGCGATATACAACAAACTGTGCGTTATCTTCCACTACAACCTTACACCGTTATGCATATTGTCACAACCCATACTAATCAACAGGATCCTGCAAGTTATCAGGGGCAGATACAGCAAACAAGGGATGCGATCAAACACGTCATTTTACTAGCACGTCCAGCCGGATTCGTCTTAATTGATGCCTTACATAACCCCAATTTCCCGCTGCATCACAGTTTTTTCCCCAGAGGAAAACATACCACACATGATAGTGTCTACGATGAACAAACCTACCTTAAAGCTATAGGTAATTTTCAAGCAGAAGGTTTTCAAGCGGCGTGGCAAAGTAATTCTACTATAAAAGCGAATCCTAAACCTTCAGTTGAACCGCTGATAGAGCAAGATCATCAACTGTTTCAAGCCTTGTTAGCGAATTACATGTTGTTAGCTGAGCATGCCAGAGACAAAGCGTTACAAGCGACCAAAGTTGAGGCTAAAGCAATAGCAAAGCAACTTCAGCATACGCAATCCAGCTATGAACAGCTATATCGCTGTGTATACCATGAAAAAATTGATGTGGTTATCCAGGATATGAAGCAGGTGACCAACATGCATTTACAGATAGAGCACAGTACTGTGCTGACCCTCAAGCTCAAGCAAGCTGAGCAACAAACGGCATTACTCGAGCAACGTCATCGACTACAACAAGCACTTAGTCACTTGAGCCAAGGTATGCAAGTAATCAGCTTATTGTTTGCCTTACATAATATTCGAGAAGACTTCATTGCTATGATACAAGCAAAAGAGCAAGAGCAATCTACTTGGACACTCATGGCGAATGTGACCAGTGAGTTGATGCAAATGGGCGGTGCGTTAAAAAATATTCAAGTTGCTACAGCGAATTTACTGCAACACGATGGTTGGATTGGCCGTA
>JAESTO010000039.1 GCA_016763565.1 Gammaproteobacteria bacterium
AGCCTTTCTGTATTTGTGACTTGCTGCTTCACGGTACCTCGACCAAAATATTTTTCACGCAAGCAATTAGCCAATAACATATTTTCGCTTGCTAATTCACAGACTAATTCATCTGTCTCTTCAGCATCATTATTAATAAACGACGGTTTCCTTCCTGTGCCATTGATTAATATGCCACCTTCGTCTATTAGGCGCGCTGTAATGGTTTTTTTTGGATATCCCAAACCAAAATCGACATGGCCAGTATACCAATGGGCCCATTCGTTTAAACGTAAATCAACATATTCAATCATTTTCATATACTTACTCCCTTACATTACATTACAAAATAATTTTTTTCTATCACCTTAAAATTGGTAACGTTAGCCTGGTTTATTCTTTACGAAAAATTTGTTTGAGCTTTAAGTAATTGAGCTGCTTGAAAAATAGCATCCGGCGTATATTGCTGTAATAACCCATTAACAATGTCGCTATGATGTTTTGTTTTACAGTCGCTACCTGCTGACAAACTATTTTCTATCGTTAACCATTCTTCCATACTATACGGCTCTCTAAAAAAAATATCAGCTATTTTTTTTTCAGAGCTTTTTTCTGGCTCACAAAAAGTTACTGGAATATTTTCACGATTAAGCAATTCGAAGGCTCGCAACCGCCTTTCCCCGTAAACCAAATTAAAATCAATATCAACACATATAGGATATAACAAACCAATTTCAGTAATATTTTTCATTAACCCAGCAAGATTGCCAAACGTTTTACGTATACAATTTTTATGTTTGATACGTTTGATGTTTATTTTTATTTCACCCAGTTCTTCATCTAAAATGATATGATCAATTAAGCTTTTCTTCCATTTTTTAGTCAACTTGCTTTTATCTGGACACAGCGATTCAGCGCTAACTTTACCATTAGTGGCCAAATAAATAGCAATGGCTTTATCATAAGGGATAAATTTAGCCGAATGTTTCCAATATTGAATTCGAGATTGTGGCACACCAATTTTTTTTGCTAATAGTCGTTCAGTACCAATAATTGAAATAGCTTCTACTAACGCATTATATTCCATCATAAAACTTAACTCCTTGTCATTGTTGTCTCATAAATATTCTTCTTAATTAAGAATACCTATATTGTAATGGAAAGGATGATACATTTTTATATCAATTGCAACAGCCCTCTCTTTAAAGCTAGCATCATCATCGTTTCTAGAAAATATCCTTCACAACATATCATTGCTTGCAAAATCCTATTTTTTGGGATATAGTGTCAAAAAGTGGAGTTAAGTGGAGTTTTATGGGCTTATTACCAATAAGTGCGGATAAAATGTAATCAAATGTTTCGTGGAATCAGCAATATCAATCTAGACAGTAAAGGGCGACTCGCTATGCCTAAGCGTTATCGTCAAGCGTTACAAGATCAATGTCAAAACCAATTAGTGGTTAGTATTGATACAGAACAACGTTGTCTATTGATTTATCCTCAGCACGAATGGTTGGTTATTGAAAAAAAACTTGCCGAGTTGCCAAGCTTTAACAAAGCGGCAAGGCGCATTCAGCGTTTATTAATTGGTCATGCCACTGATGTGGAATTAGACAGTAATAGTCGCTTTTTGTTAACAACACCACTTAGAGAATATGCTCAATTAGATAAAAAAATTGTCTTAATTGGTCAGAGCAATAAATTTGAATGCTGGGATGAACAGCATTGGCAACAATGTCGTGAAAACTGGTTAGGCGAAAACGTTGCTGACGATGAAGCATTACCGAGTGAATTAAAATCATTATCACTGTAGCCATGAATAAAGAACCTCTAGATACTCATTCTCCAGTATTATTTAACGAAGTTATGCAACATTTAGCTGTTAAAGTTGATAGCATTTATATTGATGCTACTTATGGGCGTGGTGGCCATAGTCAAGGCATCTTAGAAAAATTAGAGAGAGGGAACCTGAGCGGGCATGGAATTAGCCATGCTCCTTCAGGCTTTTTAATTGCCTTTGATAGGGATTATGATGCAATAGCAGCGGCTAAGCAACGCCATGCTGACAATCCACACTTTACCATTTTTCACCAATCATTTACTACGATACAAACCATTGCGGAACAACAGCAAATTAGCGGAAAAGTTACTGGCATTTTGTGTGACTTGGGTGTTTCATCGCCACAATTAGATACCGCTAGTAGAGGATTTAGTTTCTTACGCGACGGGCCACTCG
This sequence comes from Gammaproteobacteria bacterium, assembly GCA_016763565.1. Next base: position 2,216 of record JAESTO010000039.1, read on the forward strand.
ATATGCGCATGGATACTAGTCAAGGTCAATCGGTAGCTGAATGGTTGACACAGACTACTGAAAAAGAATTAGCCGATGTCCTCTGGCAATACGGCGAAGAACGTTTTTCACGACGCATTGCATACGCTATTATGGCCGCACAACAACAATCCCCTATTACGACAACAAAACAGCTTGCTGACATTATTGCTAAGGCTAATCCGCGCTGGGAAAAACATAAAAATCCTGCAACACGTTGCTTCCAAGCCTTGCGTATTTTTATTAATAATGAATTAGATGAGCTCAAAGCATTTTTAACGCAATGTTTATCTGTGTTAAAAGTTGGCGGTCAACTGTTAGTCATTAGCTTTCACTCACTAGAAGATCGCATCGTCAAGCAATTTATTAGGCAACATAGTCAAGTCTCACAACTATTGCGTGGTTTGCCCATCACCGATCAACAACTACAACAGCAAACAACCCTACGCTTAAAAAGCGGTGGTAAAGCTATCAAACCAAGCCCTGAAGAAATCAAATGTAATCCCCGCAGTCGCAGCGCAATATTACGCATAGCAGAGAAAATAGCATGAATGCAGCATCAAAAGCCTTAGCACAAACGAGCTTAAATCGCGGTCATTTATTTAGTATTATTCTATCCCCGCAATTAATTATTACTAGCTTGCTAGCGGTAGCCATATTTTTATCGGGTTTAACTATTGTCTATAACAAAAATATTTATCGTGATTTATTTATTCAATTACATAGCCAACAGCAGCAAACGGATAACTTACAAACTACTTGGAGCCAATTACTATTAGAACAAAGTACTTGGTCGCGCCAAGCACGCATTCAACGCATTGCTAATCAACAACTTAATATGTTCTTACCTTCCGCAAAAAATGTGGTAATCATTCAACAGTGAATCAAAAGCTTATCCCCAAAAAGCGTATTGATTATTATAATTGGCGTTATCGTACCCTATTGATTATTTTATCGGGAGTATTGCTTGGTCTAACTGTCCGCATGTTATATTTAATGGTTTTTGAACGTGGATTCTTGCAACAACAAGGCGATGCACGGATGATTCGTACGATTAATATTCCGGCTTATCGCGGCATGATTACTGATCGTAATGGCAATCCACTCGCCATTAGCAGCCCAGTTAGTGCCATTTGGGTTAATCCTAAAAAATTTATTATTACACGAAAAAAATTACAGCAACTTTCTCAGTTACTTTCCATACCCAGCACACACATTATTAAACATATTAAACACCATCGTCGTTTAGCATTTCTCTATCTTAAACGCCAAATACCCCCGTTTATTTCACAACAAATCAAAGCCCTAAAAATTTCAGGTGTCCATTTACAACGTGAATACAAACGTTATTATCCCGAAGGTGCAGCCACGGCTCATGTTGTCGGCATTACTAACATCGATGATCGTGGCCAGGAAGGCTTGGAACTTGCTTATAATCACTGGTTACAAGGTATTTCTGGCAAAGAGAAAGTCGTCAAAGATCGCTTAGGGCATATTATTTCAGTGCTTGATATATTGCACGAACCTAAACCAGGAAAAAATTTAACCTTAAGCATCGATCGCCGTATTCAATATTTGGCTTACCGAAATTTAGTAAAGACTATTAAAAAATTTAATGCCAGCGCCGGCTCGGTAGTGGTATTAAATATCAAAACTGGCGAAATACTTGCGATGGCGAGTTGTGCCCTTGAGATTCAATCGCTTGGCCCGATCATGAGTGATGTTGAGATGGCTCATCAG
>JAESTO010000040.1 GCA_016763565.1 Gammaproteobacteria bacterium
GTTATGGTTCGGTCCCGTAGTATTATTAATTATTACATTAAGCCTCTTATTATTTAGGGTGCAGCGCAAAAAATCACAAGCAACCTTAACCGTTGAGCAACATCAGCAAGCTGAAAAATTATTGCAAGGTGAGCAACCATGATAATGATGACTCTAGTAATGGCATTGATGTTATTAATAGCCTTAGCTATTACTGCTTGGCCATGGTGCTTTGCAAAAAAACAGCATTTGGTTGTGCCGCAACAAATGAGTCGTGTGATTTATCAACAACGGTTCAGCGAATTAAAGCAAGCATTGCAGCAAGGTGATATAACATCACAAGAGTATCAACAAACGCATCAAGATATCAAACAGGATGTATTACAGGATATTGATGATAGATCACCCGCATTATCAGCGCAGTCATTAGTCAGCGATAAGACATTATGGTTAAGTTTGTTTATTATTATCCCCATACTCGCCGCTCTATTTTATTATTATTGGGGTAGTGCCGGGCAATTAGCAAGTTATTATCAACAACAGCACAATAATAGTGCTGCACAAAAATTATTGCAGCACTTGAAAACACCGCAACATGTTATACAACGTTTGCGTGCAGTCGTTAAACAGCATCCTGACGATTCGCAAGGTTGGTATTTATTAGGTAAATTATACTTGGGCGTGAATCAGGTGCTACCAGCGCGACAAGCATTAGCCAAAGCTAATCAATTAAAACCTAATACGACCAAGATTATGTTAGCTTATGCGCAAGTATTGTTTCTTGCTAATAAGCAGCGTTTAACGGCCAAAAGTCGAACTTTGTTGCAAGCAGTATTAGCCCAACAACCTGATAATTTAGGCGTTATTGATTTATTGGCAGCCAATGCTTATCATCAGGGCCACTACCAACAAGCCATTATTTATTGGCAACGCATTTTGGCACAATTATCACCGCAAAGTCCTAATGCACAAGCAATTAGTAAGGCTATTACCCACGCTAAACAACGCAGTGAACATCACTCTTGAGATTAGCGTGACTGCTGATTGCTCCGGAGGCTTCGTAGAGCGGTTATCTAACGCGCATCACACGTCAGTAATTAATTGACTAAAAATCACGCTTTTACTGTTGCCCAAAGTAAAAAATACTTCTCGTTGCTAAGTGAGTAAAATAATTGCTTTTTAACTCGGTGCTGAATTTTTAAATTATGCCATAGAATTTCCTGGTGTTATAATGTGAAGCATTGACTGGAGAGGGAATGTTGCGATAGAGGGAACTTACTCATCGACAACCGACACAATTTTTTCTAAATTTTAGGAGCAATTAATGACCGAGATGATGATTATGGAAACTGACAATACGTTTAAGCCGTTGTGTGGTATTTATGCTGGTTTTTTCAGTAATATTGCTACGCAACTGATTTTCACCCCGAACTACCCCCATCTTGAGCAAGTTGCTATCTTTCAGTACTATGAAATTAAAGATGGGTCTTCAGGTAAGTTTAAAGGAAAAAGTATTAATTACGTCATGGATGTGGTTTATAAAAGCAATAGAGTTGCTATAGTTGCCGCTCAACCCAATAAAATGATTCCTTTAAGAAAACCTTTATTACTAAAACCTTCTGAGGATCGGGAAGAACTCTATAGTAAGCAGGTTATTTTTAAGCGCAGTCAACGAGATTATGGCGAAAACTCGCGTGAGCAAATGACAACTTTTGCTGATATGTTTGCGGATATTTCTATGAATGCCAAACGCCAACAGAACTATTGCAGCAATAACATCTTGTAAATAACAATTTTTCTACTGCTTTTCTAGAGAAGGAAAATTCCTTCTCTAGGTTTCCCCCATTCCCTACTAATCTTGCTATAATTCGCCAATTATTTATATTATATTTAATTGGAAAAATGGTCCATGTCTGAACAACAACATAACCTTGATATTGATGCTCTTGAAACGCGAGAATGGCTCAATGCTTTACAGAATATCTTAGAGCAAGATGGCTCACAACGTGCCAAATTTCTGCTCAATGCGTTAGCAGAAAAAGCACGTACAGCGGGTGTTGCCATTGCGTCAGGGATTACCACGCCTTACATCAATACCATTGCGGTGCAGCAGCAGCCCCAATACCCTGGCGATTTAGCGATGGAAGAACGCATTAGCGCGTTAATCCGTTGGAATGCTATTGCCACAGTGGTACGTGCTAATCGTTTTGATGGTAGCTTGGGTGGTCATTTAGCGAGTTATGCCTCATCCACTGAATTATATGAAGTAGGTTTTCACCATCATTTCCATGGCGCTGGTAAAGCACATGGTGGTGATTTAATTTTTGTGCAAGGACATAGTTCACCAGGTATTTATGCGCGGGCTTTTTTAGAAGGGCGTTTAACGGCAGAGCAGCTTAGTCATTTTCGTCGAGAGGTTTATGACAAAGGTATTCCCTCTTATCCACATCCACGCACCATGCCAGAGTTTTGGCAATTCCCGACTGTGTCGATGGGGCTGGGGCCTTTACAAGCCATTTATCAGGCACGTTTTCTTAAATATTTGCATAATCAGGGGCTGGCAGATACGAGTCAACGCAAAGTATGGGCATTTTGTGGTGATGGTGAAATGGATGAACCTGAATCATTAGGTGCATTGCATATTGCCGCTAATGAAGCGTTAGATAATTTAATTTTTGTTGTCAGTTGTAATTTACAACGCTTAGATGGTCCGGTACGCGGTAATGGTAAAATCATTACTGAGCTTGAAGGTATCTTTACGGGTGCTAGCTGGAATGTTAACAAAGTGCTATGGGCGAGTGAATGGGATGCACTATTGGCAAAAGACACTAGCGGTTTATTAATACAACGTATGGAAGCCTGCGTAGATGGTGAATTTCAAACCTGTACAGCCAATGGCGGCGCCTATTTCCGCGAACATTTTTTTGGTAAATACCCTGAGTTACAAGCCTTGGTGCAACATTTGTCAGATGATGATATTGCCAAATTACGTCGTGGTGGCCATGATCCTTTAAAAGTTCACGCAGCATATCATCAAGCCATGCAAAGCAATGGTAAGCCTACGGTTGTCTTAGCACATACCGTAAAAGGTTACGGTATTGATGATGTGGCTAACCAAAATACGGCACACAATCCAAAAAAAATTGACGGATGAACAATTAAAAGTATTTCGCGATCGTTTTGATATTCCTATTGCAGATAAAGATATTGGTGATGTGCCGTTTTACCGCCCGGATAAAAACAGTGCGGAACTGCAATATTTGCATGAACGCCGTGAAAAACTATTGGGTTATTTGCCCGCTCGCCGTACACAATCAACGCCACTTCCTGTGCCAGCACTTGATGAATTTGCTGCGGTATTGAAAGGTTCGGGTGAACGTGAAATTTCTTCCAATATGATGTTAGTACGGGTATTGACAGCATTGTATAAAGACAAACAATTAAAAAATAACGTGGTGACAATCATTCCTGATGAATCGCGTACCTTAGGCTTAGAAGGTTTATTTCGTCAAATTGGTATTTATGCACATCAAGGGCAACAGTATCAACCGGTTGATGGCGGCCAATTGATTTATTACAAAGAAGATAAAAAAGGCCAAATTTTACAGGAAGGTCTTAATGAAGCCGGAGCATTTAGTTCGTGGATTGCAGCGGCAACTTCATACAGCGTCAGTGATATACCTATCATCCCCTTTTATTTTTATTATTCCATGTTCGGTTTTCAACGTATTGCCGATTTGGCTTGGGCTGCCGGTGATAGCCGTGCTCGCGGCTTTTTGATCGGAGGTTTATCAGGGCGTACCGCGTTACCTGGTGAAGGTTTGCAACATGATGATGGACACAGCCATGTGTTAGCGTCAACTATTCCTTGTTGTATGGCCTATGACCCAACCTATGGTTATGAAACTGCGGTGATTATTCATGATGGTTTGAAACGTATGATGGAGCGTCAAGAAGATGTGTTTTATTACATTACTATGACCAATGAAAATCACACCCATCCAGCAATGCCAGAAGCTGTTGAACAAGGCATTATTAAAGGCCTCTATTTGCTGCATGAAAATAAACAAGCACAAGTGCAGTTGCTGGGTTGCGGAACTATTTTACGTGAAGTAGAAGCCGCAGCACAATTGTTGGCACAAGATTTTTCGGTACAAGCCAACGTATGGTCTGCGCCCAGTTTTAATGAATTGCGTAAAGATGGCTTGATAGCAGCAAGGTGGAATTTATTACATCCCGAACAAACGGCGAAACAAAGTTACGTAGCACACTGTTTATTGTCTCAGCAAGGACCTATTATTGCTGCTACCGATTACATGAAAATTTATGCTGATCAAGTACGTGAATTTTTACCAGGAAAAACTTACACGGTATTGGGTACTGACGGTTTTGGACTAAGTGATATTCGTAGCAATTTGCGTCAATATTTCGCGGTCGATCGTCACCATATTGTTTTGGCGACATTGAAATCGTTAGCTGATGATGGTGAGATGCCAGCCAGTAAAGTCAGTGAAGCCATTAGCAAATATAATATAAATGTCGATAGTATCGACCCAACAACTATTTAGCGGAGTATAACTTTGGCAATGATACAAGACATTTTAATTCCTGACGTTGGTGGTGCTACTGACGTTGATGTCATTGAAATTTTAGTGACGCCTGGTCAGCAAGTAACAGCAGATGATGCATTGATCACTTTAGAAAGTGATAAAGCGTCGATGGATGTGCCATCGCCTTATAGCGGTATTATTAAAGCAATTAACATTGCGGTGGGTGATAAAGTGAACGAAGGTGATGTGATTGTTAGCATGGAAGTAGCTGATGATTCCTCAACTGCAGAGCCAGCAAGTTCTGCAGCGCAAACCATTTCACAACGCATCATTAAAGTGCCTGATGTTGGTGCTGCCCATGATGTTGAGGTGATTGAAGTTAATGTCGCCATGGGTGATACGATTATTGAAGATGAGGCCTTAATTACTTTAGAAAGTGATAAAGCCTCAATGGATGTGCCGTCAACCTGTGGAGGAAAATTTATTGCAATTCATGTTGCTGTGGGCGATAAAGTAAATGAAGGTAGCGATATGGTTACCTTGGAAACAACGGCTCAAGCAGCGTCTACAACCAGTATTGCCAACATGCCTGCTCCATCCACGCTAACCAAACAAGTAGCAGCACCGACGGGTCAATCAGCTGCATTATCACAACGCGATCAATTCATTGCTCAAGTTAATAATAATGGAGCGATTTATGCAGGTCCAGCTGTGCGTCGTATTGCGCAAGAATTTGGGGTTAACTTAACAAAAATAAAAGGTACGGGTCGTAAAGGACGTATTACCAAAAAGGATGTGCAAGCATTTGTTAAGCAAGCCTTAATACACGCTGAACAGGGTGGTGGTTTAAGCCTAGGTGTTGAACCTGCACCAGAAATTGACTTTAGCAAATTTGGCACTGTTGAGACTAAATCCTTAAATAAAATAAA
>JAESTO010000156.1 GCA_016763565.1 Gammaproteobacteria bacterium
GTTACTAAAAAAATATCATCGCTAGTGCTGTAATAAACGCAGTTCGGTCTGTTATTAATTGAAAATACGCTGGGCATGCTTTCATAGGAACTCTCACATAAAGTAACCCCCGATTCTGATACAAAGTATGGTGGTAAAATCTTGTTAATATTAGTCTTTATATTTGTTGGTTGTGATTGACACAGAAAAATACTAAACCCAGAAAGATAGCCATTGAATTTTGTGGATGTTGAGCTGTTATATGCGCCAAGTAAAATGTTATGCGTGTCAGAACCCGTCAGTTTATCAAAACTTTGGTGGCCTATATGTTCATCTCCATCTAAAGAGAATTTTATTTCTATCATTGTGTCACCTTTAAATACACTGATCTGAACATGATGCCAACTATTATCTGAATACGGTTTGTCACTAGAGGATTTTACTGATACATCAAGATATTGCTTTGAACTACCATAATAAAACCTAAACACTAAATCTCGTCTATCACTCTTGGAACCTTCACTAATTTTTAAATACCATTCCCCTTCTTTAGCAAGGATATAAGTTTCGTCTTTGTCAGAGTATTGTTGTTGGTTAAACCAAAAATCAATATTCATAACGTCATTAGAACTATTCAAAAGTGAGAAGCTATTGTCATCGGTATTTTCTAACGTCACGTAACTTTTCTCACAAAACAATACCGCCCCATAACCCAATGGATTATCCTTCGAAATAATCAATTTAGAATTATTATCCGATGCAACTGCAAGATTATTATTATCTGGCACCATATCACTCCAAATGCTATTGAATGACCAATAACCTGTCAATTGATAATAAACAGGTATAGAACAAGCCAAAGTTTTTTCTGGAGTTCCAATAAGTCTATAAGCTATTTGGTATGTCTTAAAATTACCTGGTGAATAATCCAGATAATACCTTTTTACCACGAGGTCTTGATTGAGCGATAGAACAGGGATCATCGCTGTAAGATGTTGCTGATAAGAATCAGAAAGCTCATAAGCGTTTGTTGCTGCTGAATATAACATGTTGTTAAACACTTGTACGTCTGCCAAACCGGATGTATCGGACGTATTTTCATCAGGTTCCAATGTATGATCGGATGAAATAACTGAGCCGTATTCAACAATAAGGCTAGGTTGGTCAGCTAATGTCGTAACCATCAAGCGCACTTTTTGCCATTCGCTACTGTATCTGTATTGACCAGTGTTGTCATACGAAAAGCCTAATAAATTAGTTTTATTATTATCATACATATCCTTTTGACCACTCGCAAAAATCACGATATCTTTTTGCAATGTTTGCGGCGAAGACCATTGTTGATCAGCAGATTGAAATGAAAATTTAATGTCTGCGGTTGTAATAGTATAATTCTTACCATCATCACCGTTTAATTGCTTGTCTTGTTGCTCAACCCAAAACACGTACAATTTATTAAACGCATAAATACCCGATAAAGTGTCGGCATTAATAGTGAAATCAATTTTTTTCCACGGCAAGTAATGATAAGGGGGGGGGGATTTATCACTATCTGTCTCACGATCAAACAAGGTCAGTGTACGATGATAGAATGTACCTGATTCTGATGGAGATTTAGCAAACAGAAAAATACTCTGCCCACCTAGTGCTACAAAATTTCTATTATTCAAATCTTTTTCAAGTTGGCAATAATACGCATCAACTATCTTCATGTTAGCTATATTGGCAAGACCGTCAACATAGCGCCCAAACGCGCTGTTAATCGTCGCTTTATCAACATCACCTTGTAATAATTCATTTTGTAATGTTTTATACAGTGGTGTTTGGAGCCGTCGCAAACTTGGATCAATATAGTTTTCTGGGTACAAATACACTTGACGATTCGCACGCCATGTCGAATAGCTTTGCATCCATTGCCATTGCCGCTCGGGGATGTTGCCTATTACGCCCGCTTCTAACGAAAGCTGACTGCGTTGGATATACAATTGTAATGAATTAATGCCTAATATCATCGGCGAAATCATCGTTGAACCACTCATTTTGACATCAACTAACAAAAAGGCGTAAAGATCGTCAGGGGTTTTAATATCTTCGAACACTTGGTTAATTTGCGCCAACAAATGACCCGTTAATAAATTACGTTCGTTTTCTTGCACGCTTTTTTGTCGTATAACATCAACATCTGTTTTGTTTCCATTCGTTGCCAATGCCGTACTGGCTTGCAATATATTCGTGCTAATTTGATTATAGCTAGGCCAATTACCTGTCGCATTTTTATCGTTTAAATCTGACAAATCAATCAGTTGTTGCGCCTGGATATTTAATCGCTGGGTTATATGAAAACATTGGCGTAATACGGCAATTCCTGCCATGGTATTAAAATCATAGCTCTCTAACCCCATCTCCAAGGTATAAATTTCCGTTTCATTCCAACCGGTGATAAACGCTAGCAATTGGATTTTATTGCTTTGCTCAACATCTTCGTCAGGCGATGTCATCGCAAAATAAGTCAATAATTTATTATTATTATCTTTAAATTCAGTAGAAAATACCCGGTAGCTGTCCAATGCTCGAACCAGTGCTGGGGTATAGTTGAAGTTGTAAGCCATCCCAGGTAAGCCGAATGATTCAGGTGTATCGAGTAGTGCCTGTATTATCTCAGCATCTAAGGTGAGCCACTGCATCACATTATTATGTTTAGCTAACTGGGCAAATAATAATTCAACATCCAATTTGCTAGTTTTCTCTTTTTCACTGTCCGCCAGTAAATGATTGAAATAATAGTTATGCCAATGAGGTGTTTCGTGAGAGACAATGCCGTTATATTTTTCACCAGCTGCATTATAAATAATCCGACCATAGCCGCTGGTCAGTAACCAACAGGCTTGCAAATCATCGGCCTGATGGGTGTCATCATACATGAGTTGATCTATTGATTTAACACTATCCCAAATACGCACTCGTGCCATCTGCCCTTTAAAACTGGTATCAGAGTCATCAGTAGAAAGATTAACACCAAGATGTATTTTTTCCTCTGATGATTGTTCCGGCTGATCATTAATTTTTTTGCTAGTACCAATACCATCAATAAATAACGTCAACTGTGTGCCATCAAACGTGACGGCAACATGATGCCAATGCTGATCGTCATTGAAAAAGCGAGTTATGACAGTCTTAAGACCATCAACAGTATTAAGTCCAAAATTTAAGCTATCATCTTGCTCGTTATTCTGAAATAACCACCAATTACTTCCTTGACTAATAATCGTCTGATTCATTTTATAGAAATGGTTAACATTAATCCACAAATCAATGGTGAATTGATCGGATAAAGTAAATGGAGCACTGTCTTCTATACTGACATAATAATCAGGATCACCCGTAAATTCGAGTACGGAAGGCATACTATAGGGAAGAAGCTTTCTAAAATGGTTTACTTTATCAACAGGGCTACCAAAAAAATTTGACAATTTTTCTTGCACGACATTGGTTTGTAAGGCTAAATAATTATTTAATACACTTTTTATCCAAGAACGTTTTGCTTCATAAGCATCGCCTAGATCTAAATAGGCAAACACAGTGTCCACTTGATGCACAACAATGCCATCAGACGTAATAAGCTCTGCAGCGAGTAATAAGGCAAAAATTTCGTTTGATTGTACTTGTGAAATGTCTGCATCAGTCACGGCTCCATCACTGCCAAAACTGTCTATTTTTAATAATACGGCATCTGCTGATGCTTGTAGTGTGCTCACTAATGGTAAAACGGCGTCTCTCTGATAACCCACATCGACTTGTTTGATACTAACATTCGCTGCATTCAATGGGTTATATTGCAAGCGGTAATA
>JAESTO010000041.1 GCA_016763565.1 Gammaproteobacteria bacterium
CAGCATTATGAATGCTGTGCTCTAACCAACTGAGCTATGTAGCCATGAAAGAAAGGCGCGTATTTTCGCGATTTATTGCCGCCTTGTCAAGCTAAAAATAGTGGCGCATACCTATTGCGACCACATTTGAACCAATAGTTCCTGGTGTATAGAAGCCAAAGATACCTGAACGGTGATGAATCTTCATTGTTAATTGCCAATCAGGGTAACGCGGCAACGCAAGACTAACTTCAAATGTTAAATAATTTAAAAAAGTTTGCGCTTTATCAGGGTTATGGTATTCAGGATAAGGAACTTTTGTAGCATAAGAAATTCCATCCCCCACAGATACTGTGGTAATCAAATGCTTATTCCATGGCCAATGCATCCAGCTTATGGCGAAATAAGGATTAATTTGAAATATAGCGCCTTGCCTAGGATCATCTAAATAAGCCAGATTGACTGCTAACTGTGGTGTGGCATAAACATAGCTAAAAAAACGGCTTACCGCATTACGGCTATCTAAGGTATAGGCCATACCTAGACCATACAATGATACCCCACTAAATTTATTTTTTTCTTGAAAAAAAATTTGCCCTAGGTTTTCATCAATCACCTGACCATAAAAACCAATGACTGACCAACGGTGCTGTTGATAATATTCTGCTAATTTATCATTAAACGCAGGCAATTTATGCGCTATTATTGATGGCTGTTGATTCGCATAGCTAGTAATGCAAAGCAATAAACTTAATAAAATGATAACCGAATTTTTACGCATTATTTTTTTGTAAGCGATAATAAAAAGCTTAGCTCAACCATGTCACCACGCAAAAACTAAACATTAAAGCGAAAGTGTACGACGTCGCCATCTTTCATTAAATACTCTTTGCCTTCTAAGCGCCATTTTCCCGCTTCTTTGGCACCTGCTTCACCCTTATGCGCAATATAGTCATCATAAGCAATGACTTCAGCACGAATAAAACCTTTTTCAAAATCCGTATGTATACACCCTGCAGCTTGCGGGGCTTTAGCACCCACGGTAACCGTCCAAGCACGTGCTTCTTTAGGGCCCGCGGTAAAAAATGTTTGCAAGTACAGCAACTGATAACTTGCACGAATCAAGCGATGTAAACCAGGCTCTTGCAATCCCATTTCTGCCAGAAACTCTTGTTTATCGCCATCCTCTAGCTCAATGATTTCAGCTTCAATTGCTGCACAAATAGCTACGATACCCGCACCTTCTTGCTTGGCAATGGTTGTTACTGTATCCAGATAAGGATTATTTTCAAAGCCATGCTCATCGACATTGGCAATATACAGCACCGGTTTTACGGTTAACAATTGCAAATGATGTACTAACTGCTTGGCGTCATCATCTAATACGCGAACAGGATTACCTTGATTTAAATGTTCTTTAATATGTTGCAACGTCTCTTTATCTGCTACTGCTTTTTTATCACCCGTTTTCGCCGTTTTGGTGACTTTCTGTAAGGCTTTGTCAATACTTTCTAAATCGGCCAAACATAATTCAGTATTAATAACGTCAATATCTGCTTGCGGATTAATATTACCGGCAACATGAGCAATGTCATCGTCATCAAAACAGCGCACCACATGTAAAATGGCATCGGTTTCACGAATATTCGCCAAAAATTTATTTCCTAAACCTTCACCTTGCGCAGCACCCGCGACTAAGCCTGCAATATCGACAAACTCCATAACGGCGGGAATTATTTTAGCTGACTGTGCAATGCTAGCAACATTATCTAAACGTGAATCAGGTACTGGCACAATACCCGTATTTGGCTCGATGGTACAAAAAGGATAGTTAGCCGCCTCAATGCCGGCTTTAGTTAATGCATTAAATAAGGTTGATTTACCAACGTTGGGCAAGCCAACAATGCCACAATTCACTGCCATAATTATTCTACTGTTTTAAAGGTTTAGTGTGTAACTCTTTCATGGCGTTGGCAATATCCCCAGACATAATCAGGGGCATCAACGCCAGTACTTCAGCAAGCGCATCATCAATTAATGCCTGTTCAGACTTGCTCGGTCTTTTTAATACATAGTCAGCGGTTTGCTTGCTATTTGTGGGCTTGCCAATACCAATGCGTAAGCGAGAAAATTGTTTCCCCTTATGGTTAAAAATATCATGCAAACCATTATGCCCACCGTGACCACCGCCATTTTTTAATTTAACCACACCTGCAGAAAAATCTAATTCATCATGAGCAATTAAAATCTCACCAGGATCGATTTTATAAAAATTACTGATGGCAGCAACAGCTTGGCCACTGTTATTCATATAAGTAGTAGGCACTAATAACCGACAATCGTGTTCCGCGACAAGGGCACGTGCCACTAAGCCATGAAATTTTCTTTCTGCTTGTAACGTCACCGCACAACGTGCGGCTAATTGCTCGACAAACCAGGCGCCAGCATTATGCCGCGTAGCCGCATAATCCACGCCTGGATTGCCCAAACCAACAATCAATTTGAGCGGAATTTGGCTCACAATAATCGTTAGCTTACGCGCTAGCTAGCATCAGTTTTTTCTTTTTCAGCATTTACCGGCTCAGCAGCCTCTTCAGTTGGGGCAGTCTCGGCTGCGACACGTTTTGGTATATGAATACTAACAACCGGATGATCATGTGCATCATCGTCAACAGCGTGCGCCAATTCAATACCTTTAGGTAATTTCACATCCGTCTAGCGCATTGTTGCATCTAGCTCCATTGCAATAATACTAATTTCGATAAACTCAGGCAAATCAGCGGGCAAACATTTAATTTCCAACTCAGTCAGGTGATGATTAACCATACCACCTTGTACCTTAACACCTGCGCATCTTCTTCATGGGTGAAATGTAATGGCACATTTCTAACCAAGGCTTGTTTGGCACTAACGCGTAACAAATCCATATGCAGAATTAACTCTTTATAAGGGTGGCGCTGTAAATCTTTCACCACAGCTTGCTCTTTCTTTCCATCAATTTCAATGGTAAGAATACTCAAAAAAACACTTCATGTTCAATGGCTTTCCATATCTCATTGTGCTTAATTGTAAGACTCACCGCAGGCTGACCAGCACCATAAATAATGGCAGGCATTAGCCCTTGTTGACGACGCAGACGGCGGCTCGCACCCTTCCCCGCATCTTTGCGCACTTTTGCGCTTAACTGTAAAATAGGTTTTGACATATTATTCTCCTCATAATGTTTCACTGCCGATTCTACGACCAAATCGGCAAAGGGTGCGAATTATAGCAAAAAAACCTTGCTAACTAGCGAACTATGCGCTAATTATCAAGAGATAGTAGCGATTAGCCCCTTCTTTTCATGATAGGCGATGCAATCTGGTTAGTAAACTTTCAAACACCCATTCAAGAAGCCGATGGGGCAGAATACCTGTGTCTAATTGACATGATGCTGCTCAAACAACCTTATTATGCCTAAAGTGGCAAAAGAAGCTTAAATTACAACAATTAGTCAAACGCATCAATCAACAGCAAAAAAAACAAACAGAGTGCTCTTACGTTGCGCTGCATTGATATGACTGAGAATAGACCCACGAACAAAAAAGTAAAATCTTCATTACATTCGCAATGATCGCACCTGTAAGGCTGGTTTGCTGATGCAAAGAAAAAAAGCTAATCATGTTAAGTCAGTATTTTCAATATTTTCTAGGCAGCAAAACTAACATGCAAAACTTTATAAACGAAAGCTCGCCATCACAGGAGCATGATCGGAAGGTCGTTGCCATTTACGTGGTTGTCTATCAATCGTCACGGCTTGACAAGACTCTGCCAAAATCTTACTTGTTAAAATATGATCGATACGCATACCATGGTTACGATGAAAAGCACCCGCACGGTAATCCCACCAACTGAAGTGTTTCTCTTCTTGCTCAAACAGGCGAAAAGTATCACTTAAGCCAGCGGTTAGCATGGCTTGAAAAGCTTGACGCTCTGCTTCGCTGACTAATATTTGACCTTGCCATGCGCTAGGATCGTGTACATCACGATCGTCGGGAGCAATATTAAAATCACCTAAAATAACAAATTGATCATATTCTGTTAATTGCTGTTCGATATAAGCTTGCATCGCAGTTAGCCATTGCAGTTTGTATTGATATTTCTCGGCACCGACGCTAGAACCATTGGGAATATAAACGTTCAATATACGGATATTGCCAATAGTCGCAGCTAAAACGCGGCGTTGTGGGTCGTCAAAGCCGGGGAAATCGGTCACAATCTCCGCTGCCGGCTGGCGGCTAAGAATAGCCACACCATTATAAGTTTTTTGCCCGGCATAGATGACGTGATAACCGGCTTCGTCTATCGCTTGCGCAGGAAATTTTTCATCAACCGTCTTGGTTTCTTGCAAAACTAAAATATCAGGCTGCTCACTTTCAAGCCATTGTAAGACATGCGGTAAACGTACATTGAGGGAATTAACATTCCACGTAGCTATTTTGAGGATATTATCTGTCATTGATGAATTATAGCAGCGAAGATAAATTTATATCACTTTTTTCTATATAATGTTGCTCTTTGTAATTGTGACTTAATAAAAATTTAATCATGCCACGTAAACGCCATATTTTTTTAAAAATTTTCTTTTTACTCCTTATTGTCATTACAATTATCGGCACTATTGCTGTAATGTACTTGGAGCAACAGCTACCAGATGTTAGTAAACTAAAGACGATACAACTGCAAGTACCGATGCGTATTTTTACTAACGACGGTAAGCTCTTTGCCAAATTTGGCGAAAAGCGACGGATACCCGTAGAAATAAAAGATGTACCACCGCTATTAATTAACGCGTTAATCGCGACGGAAGACCATCGCTTTTATGAGCACTCAGGCGTCGATATCATTGGACTAGCACGGGCCGCTATTAAACTGTATGTCACAGGCAAGAAAGATCAGGGTGGTAGCACTATTACTATGCAAGTTGCACGTAATTTCTTTTTGACACGCAAAAAAACTTATACACGAAAAATACGCGAAATTTTATTGGCATTAAAAATCAGCCGCGAACTCAGCAAACAAAAAGTACTTGAGCTTTATTTAAACAAAGTATATTTAGGTAAACGTGCCTACGGTATAGCTGCTGCCGCACAAACCTATTATGGTGTACCGCTTGATGAATTAACGTTAGCACAAATGGCGATGCTTGCTGGGTTACCACAAGCGCCTTCTGCCTTAAATCCTATTTCGCACCCTTTCGCCGCAAAAAGACGTCGCACCATCGTGTTAGGCAATATGCTTGAACAACACCATATTAATCAACAACAATTCGATGAAGCTAATAATGCACCGATTGCTGCCAGCTATCATTATTTAAATGTATCACTCAAAGCACCTTATGTAGCAGAAGAAATTCGCGATAAATTAGTACGACAATATGGTAGCAAAGCCTATTCAATGGGTTTGACTGTTTATACAACAATTGATAGCCACTTGCAACACGCTGCTAATCAAGCAGTACGACACGCTATTTTAGCTTATAGCCAACGCCATGGTTTTCGCAAACCACAACAAAATTGGGGCACACCACCTGATGATTTAAGGGCATGGCAAGAACGTTTATACAAGATAACCACCATTAATAGTTTAATACCCGCCATTGTGTTAACCGTTGAAGCACAACAAATTACTGTGTTGCTTACAGGTGGTGAGACTATCATCCTTCCTTGGCAAGGTTTATCCTGGGCCAGGCCGCAACTAGCGAATGGTTCGGTAGGTAAAATGCCAGAACAAGCCAAACAAATTGTAAAAATAGGCGATGTCATTCGCGTATTAAAAACGACTGATGATGCATGGCAATTATCGCAAATTCCTGAAGTCGAAGGTGCGCTGGTATCATTGAATCCACATAACGGTGCTGTCTTAGCTATGGTCGGTGGTTTTGATTTTACACGCAGTAAATTTAACCGCGTTGAGCAAGCAGAACGTCAACCAGGCTCTGGCTTTAAACCATTCATTTATTCTGCAGCGTTAAATAAAGGCCTCACGCTAGCAACACTCATTAATGATGCACCCATCGTAACTAAAATGGCCGATCAGGTAGAACTATGGCGACCACAAAACGATACAAAAAAGTTTTATGGCCCAACACGCTTGCGTGTTGGCTTAACAAAATCACGCAATTTAGTGTCTATTCGCTTGCTACAAGAAATTGGCATTCCTTACACCATTGATTATGTTAAACGTTTCGGCTTTAGTGGCAAAAACACGCCGCCCAATTTATCACTGGCATTGGGCGCTGGCGATGTGACACCGTTACAATTAGCCACCGGCTATGCCATTTTTGCTAATGGTGGCTATCGCGTCAAATATCACTTAATTAATAAAGTCATTAATGAAAAAAACGAGGTGTTATTTCAAGCTCATCCTGAGCAGGCTTGCGTGAAAAATTGTTTTACTGATAACACTATTAAACAAGAAGCCAAAGATAAAACCACACAAACAATAACTAACGAAAACCCATTAGCGCCGCGTGTTATCACTGCGCAAAATGCCTATTTGATGACGTCTGCCTTACATAGTGTTATTCAACAGGGCACAGGTCGTGGTGTTCGCGTACTAAACCGCAGTGACTTAGCTGGAAAAACCGGCACGACTAACGATCAACACGACGCTTGGTTTTCGGGTTTTAATAGCGATATTGTGGCGGTTGTTTGGGTAGGGTTTGACCAACCTCGCTCTCTTTACGAATACGGTGCACAAGCTGCACTACCCATGTGGATTGACTTTATGCGCATCGCACTCAACGATAAGCCTACACACACCATGCCAAGACCTCTAGGCTTGACCACTATTCGTATTAATAAAAAAACAGGCTTGCCAACAAAAAGCGATAGCGACAATACGTTATTTGAAGTTTTTCGCCAACAATATGCGCCTAAAGCCAGGCACAATCCAAAGCAAAATAGCCAACCATCCGATAAACAAGACACTTCCGTTTATCACAATCTTTATTAAAAATATGAAACATTTTTCATCGACATTTGTCAAACAACATACGCATAATCGTGCGCGCACCCTGCACGTAGTAACAGCACACGGTGAATTTAACACACCAACATTCATGCCAGTGGCGACCCGCGCATTTGTTAATTTAATGTCGCCAGAACAATTACACACCGCCGGCTCGCAAATTATTTTAGGTGGCAACACCTACCATATGTTGTGCACGCCGGGCATGGAAGTGATACGCCAGGCCGGTGGCATGCATCAATTCATGAATTGGCATGGTCCGATGTTAACTGATAGTGGCGGTTTTCAAGTACATAGCTTGTCGAAAAATAAAAAACTCTGTCGCATTGATGAACACGGCGCGCACTTTCGTCATCCGCGCACACATGAAACCATTTATATGACACCGACAGTATCATTGGAAACGCAAAAAATTATTGGCGCCGATATTATTATGGCATTTGATCAATGCACACCCGACATTGATGACAAGCCGTTAGTACAAAGCATTATGGAAAAAACGCACCGTTGGTTACGCGAATCAAAAGATTATCATGACCAACATCCACAATCCATTTATGGCTATCAGCAAGCCTTATTTGGCATTATTCAAGGTGGTTTTTTTCAAGACTTACGCCTTGAAAGTACGCAATTTGTTGTTGACATGGCATTGGATGGCATTGCTATTGGTGGTGAATCCATTGGTTTTGACATGAAAAAAACCGTGGAAATTGTCAACTGGATTCATGACTTATTGCCTAAACAAAAAGTACGTTACACCATGGGGGTGGGGTTACATCCACAAGATTTAATTGATGTCGCCGCCGCTGGCATCGATATCTTTGACTGCGTGGCACCCACCCGCAATGCTCGCCACGGTTCATTATATTGCGGTGAAATCATCAAAGAAGACAACTGGGTTAAATTTGTCGATAGTGCACCACGTGGCCGTATTAACATTAAAAAAAGTATTTATGCACTGGATGACAAACCCATCATGGAGAACTGCGAGTGCCATACTTGTCAACATTATTCACGCAGCTACCTACATTATTTATTCAAAGAAAAATTTGTCGTTTTTAGCAACCTTGCCTGCACACACAATATTCATGTGATGCACGCAGTATGTGCTGCAATGCGCGAATGTATACTTAATTAAGTTATATTTTCGTAATAGTTCGCTTATCCTCTGCTTTTTTGTTTGGACAAGCTGTTTATTGGATAACTATAATTAACGTGTCGAATACGATTAACAAGCCAGCGAATAAAAATCTACCTATTTTTATTCGCGCCTCCTTGCTATTTTATCAAATTAAAACCATGTGAAAATCCTTTCACATGCGAAGCATAATATCGCTCATCTTTTATTTCTTCATCAAGATAACTCGTAGCTTTTTCTGCTGTATAACCCATTAAGGCTAAATGCTTGCCTTCAGGAAATTTGTCAATTAACAGCTGATTTTTTACGCCAACATCAACTGAAGGTTTCTACATTAATCAATAGCCGAGAAGCGATGCCATTTCTTCGTGAATCCTCCGTAGATTTAATTATTCTCGATAAAATGATGCTCTATCAAGACGGTGTATCGTTGTGCCGCGATATTCGCCAACAATTTACCACACCCCTTATTATGTTGACTGCTGTTGTTGATGATATTGAACATATTGTTGCGTTAGAATCGGGCGCCAATGATTATTTAAATAAACCCTTTAATCCACGCGTATTATTAGCACGTATTCGCGCCCTGCTACAGCCTAAATTTAATGTTCAATCATCAATCAGTGATGAAGAAGCAGATTCTCACATTATCGAAACAGATAAACAAGAATATCATTTTTCTAGTTGGCGATTAAACCTAAACAATCGCCTGCTGTATGCGCAAGATAATACTGAAATCACGTTAAGCAATAGTGAATATAGTTTGTTACTGGCCTTAGTCACACACCCTAATCGGGTATTGAGTCGTGAACAATTGCTTGACATGACAAATAAAGATGACATCCCCTTTGACCGTAGCATTGATGTAGTCATTAGTCGCTTACGCCGTAAATTTAGTCAAAGTCAAGATTCACCTCCGTTAATTAAAACTATTCGCCAAGGTGGTTATTTTTTCGCGCCACAAGTTAAAAAAATGCTAACCGACTAGGAGCAATAGTGATGCCCAATGAAAAAAATATTAACCTACTCATTATTGATGACGATCAAGAAATTGCTGATAATATCAAAAATTTTTTGACACGGCATCAATTTAACCCGATAGTATTAACCGATCCAACCCAAGCCATTGAACTGCTTAAGAGAAATCCCATTGATTTAATTATCCTCGATTTAATGATGCCAGGCATTGATGGTATCAGCTTGGGCAAACAAATTAAAGCACTGTGGCCCACACCTATTATTAGGTTAACGGCTATCAATGATGATATTGAAAAAGTTGTTGCTCTAGAAACTAGCGTCGATGATTACTTAACAAAACCTTTTAATTTGCGCATATTACTTGCCCATATTAAAGCCTTGCTCAAGCGTTCGCAACAGAACGGCAACACGAATAAAGTGATACGTTTTTTTTCCTTCGTTGGTTGGAAATTAGATGCCCAGTTACGATTATTATTATCGACTGATGATGTTGACGTAGCGTTAAGTACTGCAGAATATGAATTGCTGTTCGTATTGTTAAAAAATGCGAATAAAACGTTATCACGCGATGCCATATTACAAGCGATGGATAAACCAGTCTATGTTGACGGCGAACGACGCATTGATAGTTTAATTCGCAAGCTGCGTAAAAAAATCGAAATAGATGCGAACCAACCCACCATTATTAAAACTATTCGGCAAGGTGGTTATCAACTTACCGCTGAAATAACGTAGCTGTTACCATGAAAAAAAAACATTTTCTCTATTCCTTCAAAAAACTCCCTTTGCTACGGCGCGTATTTGTTTTGATTCTATCATTTATTATATTATTGGATATCACAGCAACCTTAGTGCTAAGAAATAAAGAACTCAATAATATTGAAAACTATGGCATTCAGACGATGTCAATGGTGATTAATTTAGTGGTACGCATTCAACATGAAAAAAGTTTTACGACACAAAATAAAAAAAATTATATAGCAACCATTATTGCGTGGTTAAACAGTCAATATTTGAGTGTTTCTTTAAGTAAAAAACCCTACTACACGACACAAATTAATCCTAGTTCTTTACCTAAAAATTTTTCCGAGAAAAATTATGATGAAGTTTTATATTTAAAATTGCAAGAAATATCCAAGGGTTCAAAAGAAAATCTTAAGCTTTCCTATCAAACGGTTAACAACCGATGGATTAATATTTCTTTTCATGCCGATAATTATTTTCTTGAATTTACGCCTTTTTTAATCGCAATTGAACTACTTATCTTGATAATTATATTATCGTATATCTGGTCCATTGAACGCTTTTTAAAACCGTGGGAACTCATTAGAAAAACAGCACAACGTTTAGGTGTAACAGTTAAAAAAAAACATTTACCACTCTATGGTCCAAGTGTTGTTAAAGAAGCAACGCATATTATGAATAATATGGTCAAACGTATTGATCAATTAATTAACGAGCGCGTCGCTACTATTGCAGCACTTTCGCATGATATTCGCACGCCATTAACACGCGCAAAACTCTATACACAGTTGTTGGCAGATAATGAAGATATCAAAAAAAAATTAGATAGGCAATTGGATCAAGTAGAATATTTACTTAACGAAACATTGTCTTACGCAAAACAAGATTATCAAGTAGA
>JAESTO010000042.1 GCA_016763565.1 Gammaproteobacteria bacterium
ACCGCGGCGCATGAGGGTAATGAAACTATCATCGGTGTGATTACCGGCAAGGTTAAAGGTGGCTTTACCGTTGAACTTGATAATTTACGCGCTTTTTTACCGGGTTCGTTAGTTGATTTACGTCCAGTACGCGATATCAGCCATTTAGAAAACAAACCGATAGAATTTAAATTAGTTAAAATTGATCAGCAACGCAATAATATTGTGGTTTCTCGTCGAGCGATTATTGAAGCTGAAGGTATGGCCGAACGAGAAAGTTTGTTAGAGAATCTAGAAGAAGGTCAAGAAATTAAAGGTATCATCAAGAATTTAACCGGGTATGGTGCATTTGTTGACTTAGGTGGTATTGATGGCTTGCTGCATATTACTGATATTTGTTGGAAACGCATTAAGCATCCAGAAGAAGTATTGACAGTAGGTGATGAAATAACCGTTAAAGTGCTTAAGTTTGATCAAGAAAAAAATCGCGTTTCTTTAGGCATTAAACAATTGAGCGATGATCCTTGGCAAGATTTACTTCGTCGTTATCCACAAGGCTCTCGTTTGTTTGGTAAAGTCACAACGATTACTGATTACGGTCGCTTTGTTGAAATTGATAATGGTATAGAAGGTTTAGTGCATATATCAGAAATGGATTGGACAAATAAAAATATTAATCCTAATAAAATCGTTTCAATAGGTGATGAAGTAGAGGTGCTTATTTTAGAAATCGACCAAGTACGCCGTCGTATTTCATTGGGGCTTAAACATTGCACGGAAAATCCGTGGGAAGTATTTTCAGAAAATCATGCTAAAGGCGATAAAATTACTGGCACGATCAAATCTATCACTGATTTTGGTATTTTCCTTGGTTTAGAAGGTAATATTGATGGACTAGTACATGTATCCGATATTGCCTGGTCTAAGTCTGGTGAAGAGCTTATTCGTGAATACAAGAAAGATCAAGAAATCGAAACCGTTATCTTAGCCATTGATCCCGATAGAGAACGCATTTCTTTAGGTATTAAACAATTAGATGATGATCCATTTGCTGCATTTGCTAAGGGTACTATCGTATCTGGTGAGGTGACCGACATTGAAGAAGAACATTTTAAAATAGATTTAGGCGAGGGCATTATTGGCCATCTTAAAAAATCAGAAATAGATAGGGATACCGTGTTACAACAAGGTGACAATGTTGAAGCTAGAGTGTTGCTGATTGATCGGAAACATTGTGTACTACAATTATCCACTAAAAATCAAGATGCCTATGAAGAAAAGCAAGCGCTGAAAGAATTTCGTAAGAGCAATCAAAGCACAAGTGGTGCTACATTAGGTGATTTGTTCAAAGAAAAAATAGATGAGTAATTCAGTAGTGAAATCGCAACTTATTGAACAAGTTGCGAGAAGCTTTCCTAATCTGTCGGTAAAAGATATTGAATTAACGACTAAAATTATTTTATCTTGCATGGAACAATGTT
Source organism: Gammaproteobacteria bacterium (assembly GCA_016763565.1). The sequence goes on from JAESTO010000042.1 coordinate 1,461, forward strand.
TGGCTGCTGGCGAAAGAATTGAGTTACGTGGTTTTGGTAGCTTTTCTTTACGTCATCACGTTGCTAAAAAAGGTCGTAATCCTAAGACAGGTGAAACGATGATTTTGCCAGATAAATATGTTGCTTATTTTAGGCCTGGAAAAGATGTGCGCGAAGCCGTTAAGTAATTCTAGAATGGACAGTTGACTAAATATGAAGTTGTAAGGGCAGGTTGCAAACCTGCCCTTATGGATTTACCGAGATAATACTAAGGTATCAATAATGCGAATTATTAGCTATTTTTTTCTTTTGTGTTTAGTGATTCTAGGCGTAACTTTTGCTGCATTAAATGCAAAAATTATCACAGTAAATTATTATTTTGGCATAAAGCATTTCCCCCTTTCATTGCTATTGGTGGCAACATTTTCAGCAGGTGCATTATGGGGCTTATTTGTTGGATTCATGGCCTGTTTTACTAAGCGACATAAAATTTGGCAGAAAAAAAATGATATTACATGAGCATTGCGCATTATAGTCTGCTCGTCAGTTTTTTTTTTACGGCCCTTGTCTTAGGTTGGTTGCTTTGCCGACGTAGGCACTACCACAAAGTGTCTAATAAGCTTTCTCAATTTGATAAACACTATTTTGCTGGCATTAACTATTTGCTTAATGAACAGGCTGATAAAGCGATTGATATTTTTGTACGCGTTTTAGACGTTAATCAAAATACGCTGGAAACACATTTATTGATTGGTAGTGTATTCCGTCGACGAGGTGAAGTTGAACGAGCTATTCGTATCCATCAAAATTTAATCAGTCAAGTTAATTTAAAGCAAGCGCTGCGTTCGCAAGTTTTAGTAGAGTTAGGGCGCGATTATTTAAGCGCAGGAGTTTATAATCGAGCCGAACAATTATTTCTAGAAGTTATTGAAAGCATGGATGAATGCAGTCAAAAACATAGAACACTAGCATTACGCTATTTATTAACAATATATCAAACAGAAAAGGATGGCAAAAAGCTATTGACTATGCGCGGCTCTTACAGAAAAAAGTCAAAGAAAACATTGGGAAATTAATTGCACATTATTATTGTGAATTGATTGATGCTGAATTTTCTCATTTATCTAATGAGAAAATAGTTTATTATTTACAACAAGCACTGAATGCTAACGAGTCTTGTGTGCGTGCAAGCCTTTTAGAAGGCCAGTTTAATCAACGGCAGGGAAAACTGAAACAGGCTATACGTGCATATCAACGCGTTAAAAAACAAAATATAAAGTATATTTCTGAAACTATTTTTTTGATCAGTCAGTGTTATGAAAAACGCGATGACCAACTTGGTTTAATGGACTATCTTTATCAATGTTTAAATGAAAATCCTTGTCTAGCAATTATTTTATTGATTGCTGATAAATTACAGCAATGGCAAAGTGAAAAAATTGCAGCCGATTTTCTTGCAGATCAATTAAAACAGCACCCGTCTTTAACGGGTGTTGAATATTTACTTGAAATTTTATTAGCGCAAGCAACGAGTCAAAATAAAGCTGATTTATTGTTAATACAAAATTTATTAAGGCATGCTTTTAAAAAAAAAGTACATTATCAATGCGAACATTGTGGTTTTGAAACGAAAACTTTAGATTGGTTGTGCCCTAGCTGTAAATTGTGGGAAACTATTAAACCGTATAATTTAACAGGCGAAAATCACCATGTATCCTAACCCAAAAATTATTGTCGCGCTAGATTTTTCCGATGTCAATGAAGCATTGGCATTTGTTGCTCAGCTTTCTCCACAGCAATGCCGTTTAAAAGTGGGTAAAGAATTGTTTACCCTGGGTGGCCCACAATTAGTGGAAAAATTAGTCGCTAAAGATTTTTCCGTATTTCTTGATCTGAAATTTCATGATATCCCTCATACAGTTGCTAGAGCCTGTATTGCTGCTGCAAAACTTGGTGTGTGGATGATGAATGTTCATGCATTAGGTGGCTTAAACATGTTGCAAGCAGCGCGTGAAGCACTTGATCGTTGTTCCTCACCGTCACCCCTATTAATTGCTGTGACGCTATTAACGAGCATGGATCAAGCCACCATGCAACAACTAGGATTGTCTGATAGTGTGGAACAACAAGTATTACGCTTAGCGAAGTTATCTAGGCAAGCTGATGTAGATGGCGTCGTTTGTTCGGCGCAAGAGGCTGTTAGTTTACGCGAGCAATTTGGGCAAAAATTTTGTCTGGTTACTCCGGGTATTCGCTTATCTAATAATATTACAGATGATCAGCAGCGGGTTGTGATGCCACAACAAGCTGTGAAAAATGGTGCTGATTATTTAGTGATAGGGCGCCCAATTACTCAAGCACATAACCCTGTAGAGAAATTATTAAAAATTAGTTTTGAATTAATGCAATAATTCTGTTAGAATTCTCTCTTTTACATTCTTACCTAACGGAGACACTCTATGTTTAAATTATCTCGTTTACTTATGATTATTACTAGTATCGTGTTTGCT
>JAESTO010000043.1 GCA_016763565.1 Gammaproteobacteria bacterium
ATCGACACTGAGCCGAGTTTCGCGCACTAAACGCCTTAACGTTGCACTACGGCGCAAACGTTGCATACGTACGTTAGGATAAGCAGAATAATGAGTCGACATATTGACTGCGCAAACTATGCCACTTGCGTTTTTTGTGCTACTTTCTTATGAGAAAACGTTGTCGATTTTTTCTGTATTTTGGCCTTGCCACGCTTTATTTTTTTCTTGGTTGCGGGAGTATCATAAGTAGAAGCAGTCACTTTCAACCAATGATTAATTTGTTCTAGATCATGAATATTTAACGTACCTGCAGCTTGCTTTAATGCTAGTGTAGTTGTTAAATACTCAAAACGAGCTTGTGCATAATTATTTTCTGCTTTATATAGACGTCGCTGTGCTAATAATACGTCGTTAATGGTTTGCGTACCAACCCGATAACCGGCTTCTGTACTGCGTAAAGCGCTACGACTAGATTTAATCGCTAAACGATCAGCTTTGATTTTGCTGATGCCTGACATCACACCAAGATAAGATTCGCGGCTATTGGCAATCACCTCGCGATGCGTGTGATCCATTTGTGCCGATGCTAATTGATAATTTGCTTGTGCTTGGCGTACTTTTGCAAATACCTGGCCACCTTGAAAAGGTTTAAAATCTAATCGTAAATTCACTGAAGCACTATCTGTTTGTCGATGGCCATCGTAGTGCCCAGAGCGTCCATTAATACGATCTTGACCATACTGGCCAACCAAGTTCAGATTGGGCAGACGTTGTCCCGATTCCACACTAATCAATTTTTGTTTGGATATGGCATTAAAACGAGCGGCCTTCAATCTAAGATTTTGTTGCACTGCAGCTTGTGCCCAATCATTAATATCAGCAGGTTGTGGCGTCACTAATGGGAAATTATATTTTAGTTTATATAAACCGGGATACATATTGCTGGTTATCACTCGCAATTCTTCACGTGCATTAGTAACATCATTATCTCTAGCAATATATTGGGCTCTAACTGCATCATATTGCGCTTGTGCCTGATACACCGCCGTAATCGCATCTAAACCCACTTTATAACGCTGGCGGGTGACATGTAATTGGTTGAACAAAGCACGCTTTTGTGCCGCAGTATAGCGCAAAACTTCTTTTGCTTTTAACACTGAAAAATAAGTCTTAGCTAAACGTAAAACTAGATCTTGCTTAGCCGCAGCAAAAGTACTTACGGCTTGCTCCACTGCATTTTTTGCTGAACGATAGCCACTAAAGGCTGCCCAATTAAATAATACTTGAGTTAATTTTAAGTTATAGCCCATTTGTTGTGATGAACCAGAACCCGAACTATTTAAGAAAGATTCGCCAGGAAGCCGACCATTCGAATCATATTTGTTATGCCCCAGACCAACATTACCGGTAATATCAAACGTTGGCAATAATTGAGAACGCGCTAGCGGCAAAATTTCTTTATTACTCAAATAAGTCGCTTCTGCTTGCTTATAGGTTTGATCATTCTGCGCCGCATCTCGATAGGCTTGTAATAAGCTCGTTGCAGCAACGACTGATTGAGTGCATAAACAAGCCATTAAAATAAATAAAGAAACTAGCAATGATTTTTTCATAAATTCTGCTCTCATTAGAAAGTAAAGGTTGGTAGTTGTGGTGCATGAATGGCATAAGGTGCCACCGTCTCAAATTGGTTGTGTTGTTGCCAGGTTAACTTATCTTGCCGTGTGAACACCGTAGCTGACATATGGTTTGGTGTACCTAGAAAAGCGAATAAACGCCCACCGTTAGTTAATTTGCTTAATAATATCGTAGGCTCTTGGTATAACCCAGCACTGCAAATAATCACATCGTAGAGTTGTTTGTTAGCTGAGTATGCTTCGCTAAATACGTCGGCTGTGGAGAAGGTGACATTATCAATCTCACAGGCTTGTAAATGCGCTTGTGCTTGTTGGGTAAATTCTGCAAATATATCCACACTATCAACACGATGCGCTAATTTCGCCAATAGTGCTGTCACATAACCACTACCCGTGCCAATTTCTAATACGCAATCAGACGATTGCACCGCGGCGCTTTGCACCATACGGGCTTGTATTTTGGGTGACAATATGACTTGCTGATGAGCCAATGGAATAGTAATATCAGCAAACGCCAAAGATTGATACGCCGCTGGCACAAACTGCCTACGCGGTACAATTTTCAACAATGATAAAATATTATCGTCCAACACGCCCCAAGGGCGAATTTGCTGTTCGATCATATTAAATTGGGCTTGTGCAATATTCACTAGTTACTCTTACAATATTGTAGCATGGCATGATAAATTTTAACCAGCCTAATGTCAAGATTATTGATACACTCTAGCCATGAAACTTACGCACCAAGACATCGACCCTTCATCCAACTTGCTCAATAGCAAAATGATACACAAGCATCTGGCTACTGATAGCCCGTTCATCCTAGAAACTTTCTCAAGCATTGACTCAACACACAGTTACCTATTACAACAGGCCAAAAATTATGCAGCACACGGCTTGGTGTGCGTAGCAGAGCAACAAACTGCCGGCTACGGTCGTCGTGGCACCGCTTGGTCGTCACCCTTTGGTCTTAATCTTTATTGTTCGCTATGCTGGCATTTTGATCGGAATAGCGCCCTGTTAAATGGTTTGAGTTTAGTTATTGGTTTGGCAATACAACAAACTTTAACACAATGGGGAATAGACGGTGTTAAAATCAAATGGCCAAATGACATATATTATGACGGCAAAAAACTAGCGGGCATACTGATCAATATCGCCAGGCGACCCAATAATCACTGCCTGGCGATTATTAGTTTTGGCCTTAATGTTAACATGTCAAAATCTATTAGCGCGCAAATCAGTATGCAACAAATTAAGCATGCGCCTAGTGATCGCAATGTGTTGTTGGCTGGGCTATTAAACAACTTGGCTACAATACTTCATCAATTTTCGCAACAAGGTTTGGCCGTATTTTTGCCACAATGGCAGCGTGTTGATTTTTTATGCGGAAAAAAAATTCGGCTCACTATAAAAGAAAAAACGTTGTTGGGTTTTGTTTTGGGTATCGATCAGCAGGGTAATTTACTGCTTGATACCGAAGGAAAAACAATGACAATGACGAATAATAGTGATATACATATCGAGAAAATTTTTTAAGGCATTGTGTAGATACGCAATAGCATGTTATTAAAGAAATCGGCACATAAATCGGGAAAGCCCTTGGGGAATGTAAGCATTAAAAAAAGCAAATTAAACGTGTAATACAATATATACGCTAGAACACTACTGCCTCATACTATTGCTATGTTTGAGTCTTTAATATAGGACGGGCCTTGCCTACCAACTATCAACCTATAGGCCAATATCTTTATTTTGAAGGATAAATAACGAACAATGGCCGGTTGAATAATTGTTTGTAGCAAGAATGAAATGAGACACCGGAGTAGACACCTCAGCAAGCGTGACGAAGATGTACCGGCCAGCCTTATATTAAAGACAAAAGCGGATAAATTTACTGTCGGTGATGCGTGAATTTTACATATTTTTTTCTGGATTATTTTTTTTAACTTATTGATTAATATGAATTTTTTATTCGTTTTTGTGTCGATGCCCCAGGCACTGCCGGCCCTATATTATGGCTATAAACTATGTTAACTAACTTTGTCGACAATATAACGACTATCTGCCAGGCTAAGCGCATTATTATTGCGTACAGTGGTGGCTTAGATTCGCACGTGCTATTACATCTAGCCAGCAACTATTGCACTAAACGGCAAACACTATTAGCGGTGCATATTAATCATGGTTTGCAAACACAAGCAGTGCAGTGGGCTAAACACTGTGAAAAAATCTGTGATGCATTAGCAATACCTTGGCAAGTTATCAATCTCCACTTAGGTGATGAAAAAAATAATATTGAAGCCACAGCAAGAGCTGCACGCTATCAAGCACTGGCCAAATTTGTCAAAAAAAATGACGTGTTATTAATGGGGCATCATGTGGATGATCAAGCCGAAACGTATTTATTGCAATTACTCCGTGGCGCCGGCATTAAAGGCTTAGCGGCAATGCCACAAAGCGCGCTATTTGCTGAAGGACATTTAGTACGGCCACTACTCACCACTACCCGTGCACAATTACACGATTACGCGCAGCAACACCAATTGCACTGGATTGAAGACGCTAGCAATCAAGATCTCCGCTTTGATCGCAATTTTCTTCGCCAGCAAGTCATACCTTTACTCAAACAACGTTGGCCACAAATAGCGAATACTATTGCCCGCAGTGCACAACATTGCGCACGTGCCGATAGCTTGCTCAGTGATTTAGCGCATGCGGATTTATCCGACATCATTACTGATAAATTATCCGTAAAAAAATTATTGTTGTTATCTGTGCAACGACAAATGAATGCAATCCGCACTTGGCTACACTATTTAAAACTACCCTTACCTAGTGAAAAAAAATTACAGCATGTAGTCAATGATGTGTTACATGCTAAAGCTGATGCAACACCCTTAGTCAGTTGGCACGGTGTACAAATACGCCGTTACCGACACTATCTTTATGCCATGACTCCCTTAGCATTTTTTGACCCCCAACAAACATTTGCTTGGCAACTACCTAAACCACTCACATTACCGATAGGCACTGTAACCATCAAAGACATTGAACAACTTGATCTAAAAAAATTGCCTACACATTTGACCATTAGATTCCGTCAAGGTGGCGAATATTTTCATCCTGCGGGTAGGCAACATAGCCAATGCTTAAAAAAGCTCATGCAAACATGGCACATTCCCCCCTGGCAACGTCAACGAATTCCCTTACTCTACCATCAACAACAATTAATTGCTGTTCTCGGTCACGCAGTACATAAAAATTATGACAAATAAAATTATTGCCGTTGCCCCCATGTTGGATTGGACCGATCGCCACGCACGTTATTTTTTACGTCTGATGTCGCAACATACCTTGCTATATACTGAGATGATCAATACCGGTGCAATATTACGAGGTGATAGAGATTATTGCTTAGGCTTTGATAACAGCGAACACCCTATCGCATTACAACTTGGCGGTAGTTCTCCCCATGCATTAGCGCAATGTGCTGTTATAGCAGAACAATACCGTTATGATGAAATTAATTTGAATGTCGGCTGCCCCAGCGATAGAGTCCAATCAGGGCATTTTGGTGCTTGTTTAATGCAAGAACCGCAACGCATTGCTGATTGCGTTGCGGCCATGCAACAAGCGGTATCTATCCCCATTACCATTAAATGCCGTAATGGTATTGATCGCATAGAAAGCTATCATTTTTTGAAAAAATTTGTGGCTACCACTGCACCAGCAGGCTGCCAAACCTTTATTGTTCACGCACGTAACGCTTGGCTACAAGGACTAAGTCCTAAAGAAAATCGTCATGTGCCACCCTTAAACTATGAATTTGTTTATCGCTTAAAACAAGATTTCCCTGAACTTACCATCATAATTAACGGTGGCATTCAAACCACGGAACAAATCAAACAACATTTACACCACGTTGATGGCGTGATGATAGGTCGTGAGGCTTACCATAATCCCTATTGCCTAGCGACCATTGACCGTGATTTTTATCATGACGATCATGCTATTCCCTCACGACAAACTATTGCTGAACGTTATATAGACTATATCGAAAAACAGCTCAAAAATAATGTTAAATTACATTACATGACGCGACATATACTCGGTTTATTTCAAGGGCAAGCTGGTGCAAGGAACTGGCGACGTTATTTAAGCGAACACAGCCATCAAGCTACGGCCGATGCACAGGTTGTGCGTGAAGCATTGCGCTTGATAAATTGATAGATAACAAGACAATGGCTACCCTATTTGTGGCCCTAATAGAGGGTAGACTCACCAATACAGGTCTATTAAGTGAGTAATAAACATGTTTGCGGCGCTAATGTAAGACGGATCATTTATGAAGTATCAACACATAAATGAATAGAAATTCCTTATTAATCAGCAAGTTAAAAATAACAACCCAGCATAAAACAGGCAAAGTCTACGCGTTCTCAACCATGTGTTTATCTGTTTGAGCCTCTCATGTAGGGCACCACCTTACCCGTTGCGCATCGGTGCTTACCCCTATTCCTTTTGATGTAACAGTGTCGACTAACACCGATGCATTAGCTAATCTACAAACACTAGCTCACGACACGACGACTAGTAAAAGCGTGAGCTAAGGTACCCCCATCGACATATTCTAACTCACCGCCAAGTGGAATACCGTGGGCGAGGCGAGTGGCTTTAATACCCTGAGACTTAACTAATTCTGTAATATAATGCGCTGTCGCTTCGCCTTCTACTGTAGAGTTGGTTGCCAGAATAACTTCGTCGACGCTGTTTTTTTGTAAATATTGCTTTAATAAATCGATGCCTATTTCCGCAGGACCAATACCATCTAACGGTGACAAATGCCCCATCAAGACAAAGTATAATCCGCGGTAACTATGGGTTTGTTCAATGGCCAAGACATCGGCTGGCGTTTCGACAATACATAACAATTCCTGTTGACGCCCATTATCTTGACAAAACTGGCATAACGCTTCTTCACAAAAATTACGGCATTGCAAACAATGTTTAACAACTCGCATAGATTGCTGCAAGGCCTCAGCCAGCTGTTTACCACCATCACGATTACGCTCCAACAAATAAAACGCCATACGCTGAGCCGATTTAGGACCAACGCCTGGCAAACAACGTAGAGATTCAATTAACGCATCAATACTGGGGCTAAACATGTTTGACAATATAGCCCTTAGGACATGCCAGGAATTTTTAAACCAGCGGTTAATCCCGACATCATACCTTCAGATTCTTGTTTAATGTTGCGTGTTGCGGCATTAATACCCGCAGCGATTAAATCTTCTAACATACCTTTATTGTCATCGTCATCATCGCTCAGTAAACTAGCATCAATATCAACACGCTTAGCTTCATAGCCACCTGTCATGGTTACTTTTACTAAACCAGCACCCGCTTCACCCACGAATTCTTTTCTAGCAAATTTTTCTTGCGCTTTTTGCATGTTTTTCTGCATCATTTGCGCTTGTTTCATCATGTTTTTCATATCCACAGTTTTGTTCTCCCACTAAGTTTTTATAGAAATAATTGATTCTGGCAATATATCGGCATTAAACGTGTGCATAATAGCTTGTACATTATTGTCAGCCCTTAATTTTTTTTCAGCAAGTTGTAGCGCCTCTTTTTCTTCGCGCTGTTGCTTCATGACAGGTGTTTCTTGCGCTGAAGCATTCAACACAATCTCAAGTGTCAGTGGTTTCGCAAAATAACTGCGTAATGCCTGCAGCATATTCTCTTTTTGTGTGTTAGTCACTAACGCACCATATTTAGGATCCACAACTAACACTACATGGTCACTGGCCATTTGTTTCAAGGTAGCATGCTCAGCCAGTGCTAATGATAAACCCGATAATTCTAATTTTGACACAATATTATGCCACTCATCGTTAGAGGCTGTTTGGGAATGGCTCGATGACAATTTTTCTTGATTGTTAGCGGGAACTACTGGCTCAATATTTATATTGGCTTGAGTGCCTACTTGCGTAAGCATGTTCTTGGCCTCAGACGCTGCCTGCCTATTGCGAGCAGGCAATATTTTTTCATTGAGAGCCACTGGGACTGGCTGAGAAGTTATTTGCTGGCTTTTCACTTTGGGTGGCGGCATAACGGCTTGGGCAACGGGTTGACTATTGGCTGCACGGGTTGCTATTGACGTTTGCTTAGAGACGCTATCGGTTTTAACTGACGCAACTGGCTTAATCGAAGCAGATGATGAATCATGCGGAATAAACGCTAGCATTCTCAATATAACCATTTCAAAACCACAACGTGGTGATGGTGCTAGGGGCAAATCGCGTTGACCAATTAAACCAATTTGATAAAGCAATTGAATATCTTCTTTGCTGAACAGCTGGCTAAATTCTTGCAGCATGGCTGATGGTGCTAGTACGGCTTGTGGTGCCATTTGTAACAACGCCAACTGGTGCAATAAAGACAATAGACCGGACAATGCTTGATGAAAATCGACACCTTGTTCTGCTAACACCGCGACTTGTTGTACTGCCTCATTAGCATTATTTTCTGCCAAATGCTTCAATAACACAAATAATTGTTGATGTTCAATACTGCCTAACATGCCATGAATATCTTTACTGGTAATATTATCATTACTGTAAGCAATGGCTTGATCTAATAGACTCAACGCATCACGCATACTGCCATCAGCTGCTTGTGCAAGTATCTCTAATGCAGGTTGTTCAGCTGTTAAATTTTCTTCAGTCACCACATAAGCCAGCTGCTTAGCAATAACATCAGCTGCCAAATTTTTTAAATTAAACTGCAAACACCGTGACAACACGGTGATAGGCAATTTTTGAGGATCGGTAGTCGCTAGAATAAAATTAACATGCTCTGGCGGTTCTTCTAATGTTTTTAATAAAGCATTAAAGCTATGACCTGACAACATGTGCACTTCATCAATCAAATAAATCTTGAAGCGATCACGTGTCGCCGCATAGGGCACATTATCAAGTAAGCTACGCGTATCTTCAACTTTTGTATTGGAAGCTGCATCAACTTCAATCAAATCGATGGCTCGCCCAGTGTCTATTTCACTACAAGCAGCACATTGTCCACAAGGTGTTGAACTAATCCCTTTTTCACAATTCAAACACTTAGCAATGATACGGCCAATCGTAGTTTTACCTACGCCACGCGTACCAGTCAGCAAATAAGCGTGATGCAAACGATTACTGTCAAAAGCATTACTTAATGCACGGACTACATGGGTTTGTCCAACAAGCTGTTGAAAATTATGTGGTCGGTATTTACGTGCTAGAACAGTATAAGACATAAAAAATTTTTCAAGATGAAAATGGAGGTAACTCCATCAGCCATTCCTCACGCATGAATCAATCACTACCGTTGCTCCCTTCCGGGTCTGGCGGGGTTGGCAATTTATCATCGAGAGGTAACTAACAGAGTCACCATTAAATCGGGGGAAATTATACACTTCTTACTGTACTTTTTGTATGTTATACCCATTTGTAGGGGCAGATTTCAGACCTGCCCTAAAAACCTACAAACTAAGTTACTGTACTGAATGAATTTCAGTCGGCAAATGCGCATGCGGTTTTTTTGCTAACATAATATAATAAAATATCAATGCAACGACGGCGACTAGACTATAAAATTCCCAGCTAGCCAATACCCCATTACCGCCATACACGGCTGGTGATAGCATATCAAAAATTGCTAACGTCCACATGTATATAGCAATTTGGCAAGAATCTTTTAGGCGTGCAAACAATTGTGGCCAGTCGTGTTTGCCAGCCGCAGAGTACGATGATAAATAAATATAACCCATATAAAGCGCTGTTGTTAATAGAGCAAAATGCATCGTAGTTGGATATCGAGCAAAAACGACTAACATAGACAAGACAACAAATAATAAAGGATTCAATATGCTTGCTGCAAACATTTTAAATGCACGCGGTAAGTCGGGGCGATATTTACGTAAGTAGCCAGTGGCGAGTGGCCCAGACATGTAAGACACAATATGAAACACACTCAACACCGTCACTAATGCCGTCCAACTCCTAAAGATAAATAACAACGCGCCGGCCAACATAACGTTAAAGAATAATGCCCGTCTTGATAAATGATATTTAGGATGTAAATGCGCAAAAAAAGCAGGCGCCTGTTTTTCTTGGGCCATCGCACACAACATACGGCTGGTCGTACCCGTATAGGTTAAGCCAGTACCCGATGGTGACACCACAGAATCAGCATAAAGCATTAATGTCACCACATTCAAGCCCAAGGCAATCGTCAATTGTACTAACGGGGAATGGAAATTTAGGTGATGCCAGCCTGCTGCAATAGAGCTAGTCGGCAACGCACCGATAAAGGCGGCTTGTAAAGCTAAATAAATAACGAGCGAAATCACTAAAGAGGTAATAATCGCACGCGGAATATTTTTCGCCGGATCTTTGGCTTCAGCACTGAATGACAGTGGCACTTGAAAGCCATTAAACGCATAAATAATACCCGTACTCACAATCGCAATAAAAACTGACGAGATGCCATAAGGCATTACCTTGTCTTGGTAAGCAGTGAAATTACTGCTGTGAAATGCTGCAAGTAATATAGCAACTGCTGTAATAACAGGAATTAAAATTTTGAAGATACCAATGGTGTTATTTACTTTAGCAAAAAAGCCTACGCCCCAAAAATTAATCAACAAATAAACAATTAATAAACCAAACGCTGCACACAAACCGACTAATGATAAGGTCTGTGACTGGATATTGTAAAATAAGTGCATTGATTCAGGCGATAAATTAGCCAAATATTGTACTGAAGCAACAGCTTCAGTAGGAATGACTGCAACAATACCTAACCAATTAGCGATAGCAAAAATAAAGCCCGTATCTTTACCGTGCGTAGTCGTAACAAAA
>JAESTO010000044.1 GCA_016763565.1 Gammaproteobacteria bacterium
AAGGTATCAGTATCCGTGAAGACACCGAAGCTCGGTCATCACAGACTGCCCTGCATTAGAGTCATGACAAAGAGGTACGATATCATTTCAAAACAAATCAACCCGCAACAGGCTCAAAACAACCATTGACATGCGTTTTATTAGCTTATTGATTTTACTCACTATTTGTCATCTTGGCTTTGCTGAGCCTGTAAAGAAGGTGCTCAATGCTTTAATAGCTACAGCACCACATCAGTTGAATATCGGCATAAAAATACAAAATATAACCACTGGAGACGTTATTTATCAAAAAAATTCAGCGCGTTATTTCATACCCGCAAGCACATTAAAAACATTAACTGCCACAGCAGCATTGCTTTATCTTGGCAAGCATTATCGTTATCAAACACAATTGCTCGTTGAGAAAAAAACTATTCAACACGCTACCTTATCAAGCGATGTATATATTAAATTTAACGGTGACCCAACACTGACGGTTAATGATCTGCAAACGATGTTGCAACAATTAAGTCATAGGGGTGTTAAACATATTATTGGCAACCTTTACATTGATAATTCACGTTTTAACCCTATCGTTTATGGTCCCGGATGGATATGGGATGATTTACAAAATTGCTTCTCCGCACCACTTGATGCCGCTATTATTAACCATAATTGTTTTAAAGTAACTTTAATTGCTGGCAATCACAATGGCGCTAAAACAAACTTAGATAATAAAAAATTTTTACGCTTTGTTTCAATGCGCAATCACACTATTACGCAACAAAAGACATCTGACATCAACGAACATCCTTGTCTACTACAGGTTACTATTGATAAAACTAACCATTATGATTTAACGGGATGTATCACCTCGAAGAAAAAAATAACGCTAACATTCGCCATTCCACATAGTAAACCTTATATTTCAGCTGTACTACGCTATCTTTTGAAAAAAAATCATCTTACCATCACGGGAAAAATATTGTTTGCCAAAACAAAACCTCACTTAATTGTATTAACCACCCATCATTCACAACCACTAGCTGTTGTTGTGCACAACATGTTAAAAAAATCAGATAATCTAGTTGCTAATGCCTTATTCAAAACGCTGGGTACACGTTATTATCAGCAACCAGGCACTTGGAAAAATGGTGCGATGGCCCTAAAAAATATTCTCTGGCAGCAAGCACATAGCCAGTTAGCCGATGCCGTTATTGTCGATGGTGCGGGTTTGTCGCGTTATAACCTGATTACTCCCGAACAATTATCACACCTACTGTATTTTGCTTTTTATAATGGCGATATTGGTACAACCTTTATTACCAGCTTGCCAGTATCAGGTATCGATGGCACCCTACAACATCAGGTAGCGATGAATTTGCCCACTATCATTGCGCATATACATGCGAAAACAGGATCAATGCGAGGCGTACTTGCCTTAGCTGGCTATGTTTATACCGAAAAGCATCATGTGCTATCGGTAGTCATCATCATGAACAATATTAATGGTAAACTGTATCGCTATTATTTCTTGGAAATGGATATCTTAAAATATTTGATAAAAAATCTATGAAAACAATTAAATGTGCGGTGATTGGTACTGGTTATCTTGGCCAATTTCACGCAGAAAAATATTATCAATTAGACAATGCCCAACTCATCGCGATTGTGGATAATGATCAACAGCAAGCAACTGCCATTGCCAAAAAATTTCATGCGCAACCCTTGACTGATTATCAATCCTTAACAAATATTGACGCAGTCAGCATTGCTACGCCGACACAAACACACTTTACTATTGCCAAACATTTTCTACAACAAGGCGTCCATGTATTAGTTGAAAAACCGATGACCACTACCGTGGAGGAAGCGAATCAATTAATTCAATTGGCCCAACAAAACCATTGCTTATTACAAGTGGGGCATTTAGAGCGCTTTAACAGTGCTATCATTGCGCTAGATGGTGTGCTCAATTCACCGCGTTTTATTGAATCACATCGTATTGCACCTTTTACACCACGCGGGACTGATGTCAGTGTAGTACTTGATTTAATGATCCATGACATTGATTTAATCCACAGCATGGTGTGCTCACCTATCACTCAAATCATGGCTAATGGCGCTCCAGTTTTAACAGAACACATTGACATTGCTAATGTACGTTTGCAATTCGCTAACGGTTGCGTTGCTAATGTCACCGCTAGTCGCGCTGGATTAAAAACAGAGCGTCGCATGCGCATCTTTCAACATGATGCTTATATCTCACTAAATTTACACGAAAAACGCTTTTCAGTTTACCGTAAAGGCAGTGGGGAAATGTTTCCTGGCATTCCCAATGTCAAACATAAAAAACATAAATTTCCTAAAAGCGATGCTATTAAAGCAGAAATAGCGGCTTTTCTTGACGCTATCATTCATGATAAACCTGTGGTCGTCAGTGGCGAAGATGGCCGCAATGCTTTACAAACAGCACTCGATATTACCGATACGATTTACCAATCTATTGAAACCTATTATGCAACATAAAAATATTTTTATCGTGGCAGGTGAAGCATCTGGCGAACAACATGGTGCCGCGTTAGTACGCGCTTTTCAGCAACAGGGTTGTCCTGCTACATTTACCGGCATCGGTGGCCAAGCCATGCAAGCTGCAGGTGTTAATACTGTGGTTGATGTTAAACAGCTATCGGTGATGGGGTTTATTGATGTGATTAAACATTTGCCTACTATCATTAAAATTTTTTGCCGTATCAAAAAAATATTACGGAAAAATCGCCCTGATTTATTAATCTTGATTGATTACCCAGGTTTTAATTTACGCCTCGCTAACGTTGCTAAAAAACTTGGTATAAAAGTGCTTTTTTACATTAGTCCACAAGTATGGGCATGGCGACAAGGGCGCGTCAAATATATTGCTAAAGTAGTCGATCGCATGGCTGTTATTTTTCCTTTTGAAGTAGCCTTTTATAAACATGCTGATATACCAGTGGATTATGTTGGCCACCCATTAATAAACCAAGTAAAAACAACCATGGATTTGTCCACTGCTAAACAACAATTTAATCTTAAAAACAACCATCATATTATTGGCTTATTGCCTGGTAGCCGTAACAGTGAAATCAAACGTTTATTACCCACCATCTTAGAAGCTGCGAGATTAATTCATCTCGAAAAATCCAACACGCAGTTTTTAATCCCTCTTGCCTCAACAATTGATCGACAGCTAATAATGTCCTATTTGCAACGTTATCAATTAGATATACAAATAATCAGTGGAAAAAATTATGATGTGATGAATGTCTGTGATGCCTTAATTACGTCTTCAGGAACCGCGACACTTGAAGCCGCATTAATGACAAAACCCATGGTGCTTATTTATAAAATTTCCACATTCGCTGCAATCATTATGAAATTTTTATTAAAAATTCCTCATGTGGGTTTATGTAACATCATCGCTGAAAAAAAAATTGTCCTGGAATTACTGCAACAGTATGCAACACCACAACGCATCAGCCAAGAGATTTCACACATCATTAATAATAAGTCCTATCGCCAAACTATGATTGCAGAATTAAATAAAGTGAAAGAAAAATTAGGTAATAAAGATGGCTCACAATATACTGCACAAATTATCAAAGAAATGTTAGTGAAGGGGTAACCATTCGTTTAAGTTCATTGGACAAACTTTGCAGAAGCAGAAAGTTAAAAGGATATTACCTGAAACTTCTTAGACGAACAAAAAAATAGAGTTGTAACGTCATCTAAAAATTTCTATTATGAAAGAAACACTCAATATATGAATACTGTTATTATTGGACTTGGCAGCAATTTAACCTCGCCATTACAAAATTTACGGCAAGCAGTTTCAGCATTAAGACATCATGCTGATATTGAGCTAGCATCGGTATCATCAGTTTATTGTTCAGATGCGTTATTACCAGAAAATGCCGCTAGTGACTGGCAGAAAACCTACTTAAATGCTGCCATTAAATGCACAACACGATTACAGCCTGACGCTGTACTGCGTGAACTTAAAAAAATAGAACGCAACCTAGGACGCACTATCACAGAAAGATGGGCGCCACGCATTATTGACTTAGACATCCTTTCTTATAATGAATTACACTATCAAACCAGCAAAATTATTATCCCACATAAGGAAGTATTGAACCGCCCTTTTGCGCTGTTACCTTTGCTAGAGTTATTACCTAACTGGCAACATCCTCAACAACTACCGTTGCCTCACTGGAGAAAATCACGCCTACTGGATATACCGTTCAACACTAAAAAAATACCACAACGCATCGATACACCTATGTTAATGGGTATTATTAATATAACCCCAGACTCTTTTTCGGATGGCAATCAATACAACTCGGTAGACGCCGCAAAACAACAAATAAAAAATTTATGGCAACAAGGGGTGCATATTATTGATATCGGTGCGGAATCTACCCGACCCCATGCTAATATTATTAGTGAGCAAGAAGAATGGTACAGACTACAACCCATTTTACAAGCAGCTAATGAATTATTTTCACAACAAACTATCAAACCAGAAATTAGTGTCGATACGCGTCATGCTAGGGTAGCGCAACAAGCCTTAGCCTTTAATATTAATTATATTAATGATGTATCAGCCGCTAGCGAGCCTGCTATGCTAGAACTGATCGCTGAAAAAAACATTCACTATA
>JAESTO010000045.1 GCA_016763565.1 Gammaproteobacteria bacterium
AATATTGAGTGAGTATAAAGAACGGCATAATACACACATAATGCAACAATTTATCAATCGGATGTTTGGCACCTTGAGCATGGCCCTATTTGTGGTCACCCTATTGGGCATAATTGCAGCACCACTACTTATCCACCTATTTGCACCAGGATTTAACCACGATGCCTCTCGTTTTGACTTAGCCAGCTCGATGTTGCGCATTACCTTCCCTTATATTTTATTTATTTCACTCACGGCTTTTGCTGCAGGTGTATTAAATACCCACAATCGCTTTGCCGCTGCTGCCTTTACACCCGTATTATTAAACGTAGCATTAATTGCCAGTATTGTTTTTTTAGCACCACATTTGCATCACCCTATTACAGCCCTGGCCTGGGGCGTATTTGTTGGCGGTATTCTGCAATTATTATTTCAATATCCTTTTTTATGGCATCTACGCATAGTCCCTAAAATACATCTGGGATGGCACGATCCAGGTGTGCGACGCGTATTAAAATTAATGATTCCCGCGTTATTCGGCGTTTCAGTTGCCCAATTGGGCTTATTGATTGACACTATTTTTGCATCGTTTTTACCGGCAGGCAGTATTTCATGGCTATATAACTCAGAACGTTTAATGCTATTTCCGTTAGGTATTTTTGGCGTTGCTATTGCCACCGTTGTTCTCCCCCACCTCGCAAAACAACACAGCAAACAGGCCACAACAAACTATAAACAAACATTACAGTGGGCTATTCGCAGTGTGTTACTACTGGGCATGCCGGCGGCGATAGGCTTAGTGATGTTATCAGGCCCTTTATTGACCACCTTATTTCATTACGGTCAATTTAATGATGTTGATGTCATTATGTCACAACATAGTTTAATCGCTTACGCACTAGGGGTCCCCTTCATGATGTCAGTTAAAGTATTAGCGTCTGGATTTTATGCGCGACAGAATATCAAAACACCCGTAAAAATTGCAGCGATTGCTTTGCTAGTCAATATTATCTTCAATGGCATATTAATCGTGCCATTCCAGCATGCTGGTTTAGCATTAGCTTCTGCATTAGCTGCCACTGTCAATGCTAGTTTATTGCTGTATATGTTGCATAAATATAAGTTGGTGTCTTTTGCAAAAGGTTGGGGACTATTTTTAATACGTTTGGGGGCTGCCAATATGGCGATGGCGATAGTGCTGTGGCTAATGACAGCATCATTATCATCTTGGTTAACGTGGCACTGGCAACAGCGTGCGGAGCACCTGTTAATAATTATCGTAGCTAGCGTAGCAACTTATGCTGCTAGCTTATGGTTAGTTGGCCTACGTAAAAAAAATTGGCTACCAGAGAGTAGGTAAAAATGATTGCATCAAGTGAGCACGTTGATTTTCAACGGATTGTATATTTTATGATACTCCACCACTGTTTCCCAGCGATGGAGTCAATGTGGTCTTAGTAAAAGGTAATTAATCTAAAACCGGTCGTTTTGTTCTGGCTGCGTATGAAAATTTAAGCAGCAGGAGCCGCTGTCTTGTCAACAACTGTTGCATTATCCGCTTCAGAACGCGTAGCCATTTTAACTGAGCCCGCTTTAATCTTAGAAATAATTTTTTCTTTAATACGCGCAGCTTTACCACTTAATGCACGTAAATAATAAAGCTTCGCTTGGCGAACATCACCGCGTCGCTTCACCGTAATACTATCGACCAAAGGGCTATAGCAACGAAACACACGTTCAACACCTACCCCGTGAGAAATTTTACGTACCGTAAAAGATGACTGAAGGCTTTTATTACTTTTAGCGATGACAATACCTTCATAGGCTTGCAATCGTTCGCGATCGCCTTCTTTAACTTTTACTTGCACCACAACAGTATCGCCAGACTTAAAGCTAGGAATTTTTTTAGTCATTTGCTCAACTTCAAGCTGTTGAATTATGTTTAAATTACTCATGGTCTTTTCTCCCAATATCTCTTTTAAATTCGTTAAGTAAAATACTTTCTTGTTTTGTTAAACAACGCTTAGCCAATAAATCAGCTCTGCGTTGCCATGTTCGCCCTAAGGCTTGCTTTAAGCGCCATTGCTTAATAGCATGATGATTGCCACTTAACAGCACCTTGGGAACAGGCAAACCCGCACAGCCCTCGGGCCTTGTATAATGTGGACAATCCAATAAACCGTCAACAAATGAGTCTTGTTGTGCGGAATCCACATCACCCAGCACACCCGGTATTTGCCGGCTCATTGCATCGATCATGACACAAGCGGCAAGTTCACCACCGCTTAATACATAATCGCCTAACGACCATTGTTCATCAACTTCCAAGTCAATGAGCCGTTCGTCAATGCCTTCATAACGTCCAGCAAGAAAAATTAATGCTTTTTGCTGGGCAAATTGTTGTGTCGCCGCATGGGAAAACTGTTGCCCTTGCGGCGACACATAAATAATTTTTGTGTCCAAACCCATACTTTTTTTTGCTGCATGAAGAGCGGCTCGTATCGGCTCAACCATCATCACCATGCCAGGACCACCCCCATAAGGGCGATCATCAACTGTACGATGCACATCACGGGTATAGTCGCGAGGGTTCCAACAATCCAGTTGTAAAATGCCTTGCTTAATGGCTCTTCCCGTGACACCAAACTGCAAACTTTGTATTATTTGTGGAAATAAGGTAACAACCCCTATTTTCATTCAAAAATCCTTATCCCAATCAACAATCATTCGCTGTTTGATTAAATCAATATTTTTCACTACTCGGTCAGGTAAATAAGGTATTAACAACTCTTTATCGCCACCGTGTATCACCAACACATCATTAGCGCCGGTTGCAATCAGATGATCCACCACACCCAATTTTTCGTTCTGTTGATCAAATACGTCTAACCCTTGCAAATCAGACCAATAAAACTCACCTTCTTCCAAATCAGGCAACTGTATTTTATCAATTATGATATCGACATTAGTATAAACAGCTGCTTGCTCCGGTGTATCTATCCCAGGCAATTTAGCAATTAATCCTTTACCATGCCGATGGCCATGCTTAATGTTAAGCAACTGCGATGAACTCTTATGTATCAACTGCCATGGTTGATACTGCAGTATTTGTTCTAGCGGTTCAGTAAAAGAAATGATTTTCACCCAACCTTTTATGCCGTGAGTGCGACCAATGCGCCCGGCAACGATGGTTTGCTGCTGTTGCTCTGTCTCAGTGGGACTATGCGCTTGCTTCATCAGCAGTATCAGTAGCATTCTCTACTTTTTCTGCTTCAGCTTTTTCTGCCGCGGCCTTTTCAGCTAATTTTTCTTGCTTCTTAGCCTGTAATTTGTCAGTCTTTATCACACGTTTTTCTGCCACAGCTTCAGCACCTAGCTTCGCATCAGCAATCAGTGCTTTAACACGATCTGTCACTTGAGCACCATTAGCAATCCAGTATTCAACACGCACTAAATCTAAGCGCAATCGCTCTTCGGAGCCACGCGCAACAGGATTGAAAAACCCAAGACTCTCAAGAGGCTTAGCATCTCGAGCATTACGAGAGTCAGTCGCCACAATAGGATAAAAGGGGCGCTTCTTAGAACCACCACGGGCTAAACGAATTTTTACCATAAACTATTACCTGTATTTTTTCTTAACTAAAGGCCGCGCATTATATACTCAAGCCGTAGTGATTTGCAATATAAAACGGCCAGTAAATGTAGATTAAAACATACCAGGAGGCAATTGCCCTTGTAAACCACGTAATAA
>JAESTO010000046.1 GCA_016763565.1 Gammaproteobacteria bacterium
AAAATCGGGGCAATTATCACAAACGCATAAGTTTTCAGAAATTCGTAAGAATATTGCTCGTATAAAAACTGTTCGAAATGAACCAAAGCTTAAAGGTGAAGCATGAGCGAAATAACTAAAAAAACACGTACAGAAATGGGCCGTGTTGTTAGCAATAAAGGCGATAAAACCATTACTGTTTTAATAGAGAAGAAAAAACCTCATCCTCGTTATAACAAATATGTAAAAAGTTCATCAAAAATTTCTGCGCATGATGAAAATAATGTGTGTGAGATTGGCGATACTGTAAAGATTGAAGAATGTCGACCTTACTCGAAAAATAAGAGTTGGAAATTAAACGAGATTCTAGTACAAGCTAATCGTAGTACCAATGAGGTCAAGAATAATCCATCAGCAGCATAATACTGCTAGGTGTTTTTTTATAAAGCGAGTATAATTATCGCCCCTTAATTTCAAGTTAGAGGGTGCTTGTTAAAGATATAGGTTAAAAGTAAAATGATTCAAACGCAAACGATGTTAAACGTTGCCGATAATAGTGGTGCGAGAAGAGTGATGTGTATAAAAGTGCTTGGTGGTTCGCACCGTCGTTACGCACGTGTTGGCGATAAAATTAAAGTAACCGTAAAAGAAGCTATCCCTCGTGGTAAAGCAAAAAAGGGTGAGGTTTGGCTTGCGGTGGTTGTTCGTACCAGAAAAGCTATAAGACGTGGTGACGGTTCTGTCATTCGCTTTGACGACAATGCAGCCGTGTTGTTGAATGCTCAGGGGCAACTTATTGGGACACGTATTTTTGGTCCTGTCACACGGGAATTGCGCGAGAAGAATTTCATGAAAATTGCATCGTTAGCTCCAGAAGTGTTGTAAATAAAGGTAAATAAAATGTCGCGGAAAATTAAAAAAGATGATGAAGTAATCGTAATTGCTGGAAGAGATAAGAGCAAAACGGGCAAAGTAATACGTATGGCAGATAAGGGCAATAGAGCTTATGTTGAGGGTGTGAATAAGGTGAAAAAGCATCAGAAACCTAACCCACAGCTTAACCAACCTGGTGGCATTATTGAGAAAGAAGCTTCTATCCATATATCTAATTTGGCAACTTTAAATTCTGTTACGGGAAAAGCTGATCGTGTTGGATTTAAAATATTAGAAGATGGGGCAAAAGCTCGGTTCTTTAAATCAACAAAAGAATTAGTTAATCCAGTTTAAGTAGATAACATGATGACAAGATTAAAAGAGATATATTTCAAAAAAATAATTCCTGAGTTACAAGAAAAATTTTCTTATGGTTCGGTAATGGCTGTGCCTCGTGTAACAAAAATTACCTTAAACATGGGCTTGGGTGAAAGTGTCAATGATAAAAAAATCGTTGATGCAGCGGTAAGTGATATGGTGTTAATTGCCGGGCAAAAACCTATTGTGACTAAAGCACGTAAATCTATAGCCGGTTTCAAAATTCGTGACGGTTGGCCGATAGGTTGCAAAGTTACCTTGCGCCGTAGCCGAATGTATGAAATGTTAGATCGTTTGATTACTATTGCAATTCCGCGAATTCGTGACTTTCGTGGCTTTAGCTCAAGGTCATTCGATGGTCAAGGCAATTATAGTTTTGGCATTAAAGAACAAATTATTTTCCCTGAAATTGATTATGATAAAATCGATAAACTGCGTGGTATGGATGTCACTATCACCACGACAGCAAGAACAAATGAAGAAGGTCTAGCTTTATTGGTTGGATTTGGTTTTCCATTTAAAGATATAGGTAATACAAATGGCTAAAGTTTCTATGGTACAGCGCGAAAAAAAACGTACCAAATTGGTTGAAAAATATGCCAAAAAACGCGCTGCATTAAAATCAGTTATTGGTAATGCTGAAACGTCAAGTGATGAACGTTGGGAGGCTCAACAGGCTTTGCAAAAATTGCCTCGCGATTCTAGTGCAACGCGTCAACGCAATCGTTGTCGGGTAACGGGTCGTCCTCATGGCGTATACAGGAAATTCGGTTTATGTCGCAATGAATTGCGCAAACAAACTATGAACGGTAATGTTCCTGGTTTAGTTAAGTCAAGTTGGTAGAGAAATTATGAGTATGCAAGATCCTATAGCTGATATGTTTACACGCATTCGTAACGGCCAGTCAGCTACAAAATGTTCGGTAACCATGCCATCTTCAAATAAAAAACTTGCAATTGTTAAAATTTTGCAAGAAGAAGGGTATATAAAATCGTTTAATATTGTTAAGCAGGAAAATAACAAATCTACTCTAGTCGTTGAGTTGAAGTATTTTCAAGGCAAAGCTGTTATCGAAAAAATTCAACGAGTAAGCCGCCCTGGGTGTAGAGTTTATAAACACCATGATGATTTACCTAAGTTCTATAATGGACTAGGTATCATGATTGTTTCAACGCCACGGGGTGTCATGTCTGATCAAAATGCGCGCGCAATGGGTCAGGGTGGCGAAGTATTAGCGAAAGTGCTTTAGAAAGAAGGTTAAGATTATGTCACGTGTTGCAGATAACCCAATAAAAATACCGCAAGGTATTAACGTTTCAATTAATGGTAGTGAAATTACCGTTAAGGGTAGTAAAAGTAGTTCTAGTTATATTGTTCCTCAGCGAATAACCATTAATCAGCAAGAAAATATGCTACGTTTAGTATATTCTGCGGATAATAAAGCGATCAATATGATGGCAGGCACCGTACGGGCATTAGTGAACAATATGCTCATTGGCCATAGCCAGGGTTTTGAGAAAAAATTAGTATTGATCGGTGTAGGGTACCGTGCCAAGTTGCAGGGTAGAAAAGTGCATTTGACCTTAGGGTTTTCACATCCAGTTAATTTTGAAATTCCTGAAGGTGTTGTTATCGAAATACCGAGTCAAACAGAGATTACGGTTAAAGGTAGTGATAAACAATTAGTAGGGCAAGTTTCTGCAAATATTCGTGCTTTTCGTCCGCCAGAACCTTATAAGGGTAAAGGTATACGTTATGTTAATGAGCAAATTGTTCGTAAAGAAGCTAAGAAAAAATAGGATTTAAATTATTATGAATGATAAAAAACGAGCACAGATCCGACGCTCTAAAAAGACAAGAGCGAAAATTGCGGAACTATATGTTCCTCGCCTCGCTATTAATCGCACCAATCAGCATACGTATGTTCAACTTTTTAATGCTGAAGGTGATCGCGTATTGGCGAGTGCCTCGACGCTTGATAAAGCATCTGATATTTCAGGCTCCACTGGCAATATTGCGGCGGCTGAGTGGGTAGGCAAAAAAATTGCTGAACGCGCGAAAGCAGTAGGCATTGAAAAAGTTGCATTTGATCGCTCTGGATTTAAATATCATGGTCGGGTAAAAGCAGTAGCAGATGCTGCTCGTAAAGGTGGATTGAAATTTTAACTTAATTAGGTTATGGGTAGGTATTAATAAATGGCAACATTTGAACAGATTTCAAAGGAAGGCGAAGGCTTACAAGAAAAAAACGTGCATGTTAATCGCACATCTAAAGTTGTTAAAGGTGGTAGAAATTTTAGTTTTACTGCACTAACAGTTGTCGGTGATGGCAAAGGGCGTGTGGGTTTTGGCTATGGCAAAGCAAAAGAAGTGCCTGTTGCGCTGCAAAAAGCTTCAGAAAAAGCCAGACGTAATATGGGCGCTATTAATTTAAATGGTGATACTTTACATCACCCTATTACAAGTAGTCATGGCGCGGCAAAAGTATTCATGGGGCCTGCCTCACCGGGTACGGGTGTCATTGCTGGTGGTGCAATGCGTGCTGTTTTTGAAGTTGCAGGCGTTAAAAATGTATTGGCTAAATGTATTGGCTCTTCAAATCCGCAAAACGTTGTTCGCGCGACTATCAAAGGGTTACTTGGCATGAACTCGCCTGAGTACATCGCTGAGAAACGCGGTAAAAAATTAAGTGATTTTAGCAAAAACTTACACCATTCTGATAGCAGTCATTCACATGATGCCTCTGCTCAACAGACGAATGATTTGTCGAGTACCGTTGATGTCGCAAAAGAAGTTAAGGAGAGTGCTAATGGCTAAGATAAAAGTTACTTTAATTAAAAGCGCTAATAGACGCATACAATCACATAAAGATTGCGTACGTGGATTAGGCTTACGTCGTATTAATCATTATGTTGAAGTTGACGGAAGTGATCCGTGCATTCTCGGTATGATCAACAAAGTTGAATATCTCTTAAAAATAGAGGACATAAAAAATGCATCTTAATACATTACAACCAGCCCCAGGTGCTAAAAAATCAGCTAAGCGCCGTGGCCGTGGCATTGGTTCAGGTTTAGGTAAAACAGCTGGTCGTGGACACAAAGGGCAAAAAAGTCGGACCGGTGGTTCAATAAAACCAGGTTTTGAAGGTGGGCAAATGCCTTATCAACGGCGCGTACCGAAAATGGGTTTTACTTCACGCAAATCATTAACGAATGCCGAAGTACGTTTGCATGAACTGTTAAAAGTTAAGGGTGAAGCTGGCATAACATTGGATGGATTGAAAGCAGCGGGTATTGTTGATAAAAGTATTCGCAACGTCAAAGTTATTGATTCAGGTGAATTAACGCAGGCAATATCTCTTGAAGAAGGCAACGGCATTAAAGTCACTAAAGGCGCACGTCAAAAAATTACTGTTGTTGGTGGTAAGATCACCACAGCTTCAGCGGCCTAACTTACGATGGTTAAGTCTACGACAAAAATGAGCCAAGGTGGTTTGTCCGAATTAAAACGTCGCTTATTGTTTGTCTTATTAGGCTTAAT
>JAESTO010000047.1 GCA_016763565.1 Gammaproteobacteria bacterium
ATGCTTTGATTAATTTATTAGGAGAATAACACATTAAATATTTAAATAAAAAGAGAGCGCGAATTAATCTTGAAATTCAATTGCCAGAAGTGCGTTTAATTGACGCAGATGGTCAGCAAGCGGGTATTGTGTCAATACGAGAAGCACAACAAGTTGCTAGCCAAGCAGAGCTCGATTTGGTCGAAATTTCGCCGACTGCTAAACCACCCGTTTGTAAAATCATGGACTATAAAAAGTTTGTTTACGAACAGCGCAAGCAGCAAGCGGCAGCTAAAAAGAAACAAAAGAAAGTTCAGGTCAAAGAAATCAAATTCCGTCCCGTCACTGAAGATGGTGATTACCGTGTGAAAGTTGAACGCAGTAAAAAGTTCCTAGACAACGGTGATCGTGTTAAAATCACGCTGCGTTTTCGCGGTCGTGAAATGGCACATCAAGAATTGGGATTGCACTTATTGCAACGTGTGGAAGCTGATTTGCAAGAATACAGCGATATAGAGCAACGGCCGAAAATAGAAGGGCGGCAAATGGTGATGTTGTTAGTGCCTAAAAAGCACTCGAAAAAAACCGTGGGGAAGCCTGCGGGTAAACTGGACAATACCAGTGACAAACCATCGGATGGAATAGACAATAATTAAAGACCTTATTGCTGTTTTTTGTGTTTTCGCACCTTGTAAAGATTGCAGGGGCAGGTGGGTAGGTCACCTACCTGGGTAAAACACGAGACAGTTAAATGAGGAATATGTGTATATAGCATGGTATATACACACTAGAATCTTGCAGATTAAGCGACAGGCTGCTAATTTGCGGATAACCTAACGTCATGTGTGACGTTAGACCCTAACTCAACGAGGAGAAAAAAATGCCTAAAATGAAAAGTAATCGAGGTGCTAAAAAGCGCTTTAAACTTGTCGGCGGCGGTAAATTTAAACACCGTAAGGCCAATCGTAATCATATTCTTACTAAAAAAGGTACTAAGCGTAAACGTCAATTACGCAAAGATAAATTAGCATCAAGTGCTGATACACCAAGAATTCAACGCATGTGTAGGGGAGGTTAACGATGGCTAGAGTAAAACGAGGTGTGCAAGCACGCCGCAAACATAAAAAAATCTTAAAACAGGCAAAAGGTTATTATGGGGCACGTAGTCGCATATTCCGTGTTGCCAAACAGGCGGTCATCAAAGCCGGCCAATATGCTTATCGTGATCGCCGTCAGCGTAAACGTCAATTTCGTGCTTTATGGATTGTGCGCATCAATGCCGCAGCACATGAACACGGCTTAAGCTATAGTCGCTTTATCAATGGCCTGAAAATAGCTAATATCGAGATTGATCGCAAAATTCTTGCTGATCTTGCGATTCATGATAAACCCGCATTTGCAAAAATTGCGGCACTTGTGAAAGCCAGTCTTGAAGAAACCGTCGTAGCTGAAGCTTAAGTAATCATCAACACAACCCACCTGGTGAAGGTGGGTTCTTTATCATTATCCATTCATGCAACCGTTAGAATCTATCATTGAACAAGCACAAAATGCTGTTGTACACGCCGCTAATGCAGCGGAGCTGCAAGCTGTACGTGTGCAATATTTGGGCAAAAAAGGCCAGCTCACCCATTTCTTGAAAAGTGTGGTCGACGTGGATCCCAAGCACCGTCCGCAAATGGGTCAAGCCGTTAATCAGGCAAAGCAAACTTTACAGGCAACCATCCAAGCCAAAGACGCCGATTTTAAGCGCATTGCACTGGATAATAAATTAAAAAGTGAAACCATTGATGTCACCCTCCCAGGGCGAGGTCATGCGCGCGGTAGTTTGCATCCCGTGACGCAAATACGTCAACGTATAGAACGCTTCTTTACCAGTATCGGTTTCCAGATTGCTGAGGGGCCAGAAGTTGAAAATGACTACCATAATTTTACCGCACTCAATATTCCTGAACATCACCCGGCACGCGCTGATTTTGATACGTTTTATTTTGGCGATGGGCGCTTATTACGGACGCACACTTCACCCGTACAGATCCGTTTCATGGAACAACACCCGCAATTGCCTTTACGCATTATCGCGCCGGGCCGTGTTTACCGTTGCGATTCTGATGCAACGCATTCCCCCATGTTTAACCAAATAGAAGGCCTGTTGATTGATGAAAATATTAGCTTTGCTCACTTAAAAGGTATTTTACAAGATTTTTTGGATCATTTTTTTGATACAAATGTAGAGATGCGCTTACGTCCTTCCTATTTCCCTTTCACCGAGCCGTCAGCAGAAGTAGATATTCTGCGTCGTAAAGCCGATGGCAGCGATGATTGGTTGGAAATATTAGGCTGTGGCATGGTACATCCGACCGTGTTAAAAAACGTTGGCATTGACAGTGAAAAATACACCGGTTTTGCCTTTGGTATAGGCATGGATCGCTTAGCGATGCTACGCTATGGCATTAACGATTTACGTGTATTATTCGACAACGATATACGCTTTCTGGAGCAGTTTTAATGAAATTCAGTGAGCAATGGTTACGCGAGTGGGTTAACCCTAACATCGATAGCCAAACATTATTAACCCAACTAACCGATGCGGGTTTAGAAGTGGACACTAGCGAAGCTATTGCCGGTGAATTTAGTCACGTTGTTGTGGGTGAAATTCAGTCAATTGCAGCGCATCCCGAGGCCGATCGCCTACGTATTTGTCACGTAAATGTGGGGAAAGAACCCCTGACTATTGTGACTAATCTTGCGTTGGTTATTAAGGGGATGAAATTACCTGTGGCGCTCATAGGGGCAACCTTGCCCGATGGCGTAGTCATCAAAAAAACCAAATTACGTGGTGTTGTATCACAGGGCATGTTTTGTGGTGCGGATACCTTAGGCATGCAAGATACCCCTGCGCATTATTTATTTCCCCTACCGAGTGATGCCCCCATCGGACAAGACTTACGTGAATATCTGCAGCTTGATGACATGAGCATTGACATTGAATTGACGCCCAATCGTGCTGATTGTCTAAGCTTATTGGGCGTGGCACGTGAAGTGGCGGTGGCTAACAACAGTGACGTAACCTTATTTTCGCCACGTGAAGTTGCAGCCACCATTACTGATACCCTGCCCATAGAACTTATTGCGGGGCAAGATTGTCCACGTTACGTTGGCCGTATTATACGTGATGTTAATCCGCAAGCCATCACACCGTTATGGATGAAAGAAAAATTACGTCGCAGTGGTATTCACGCTATGTGCCCGCTGGTTGATGTGACTCATTATGTCATGCTGGAATGTGGCCAACCGATGCATGCCTTCAACTTGGCAAAAATAAATGAACCGATCATTATTCGAAGGGCAAAGCCACAAGAACAACTAACCTTACTCGGTGGTCAAACCGTTACATTGCGTGAGGATAACTTAGTCATTGCTGATGCCGATCATGCGCTAGCGATGGCCGGAATTATGGGCGGTGAATTATCAGCCGTTGATGACAAGACGCACGATATATTTTTAGAGAGCGCTTACTTTAACCCAACCAGTCTTATGGGTAAAGCACGCCGTCATGGCTTACATACTGATTCATCACATCGTTTTGAGCGCGGCGTTGACCCACAATTACCGCGACGGGCGATGGAACGTGCGACTCAATTATTGTTAGATATTGTCGGCGGCAAAGCTGGCCCAGTTTGTGAAAAAAACAATGAAGCCTGTCTGCCTAAACCCAGCGTTATTTTATTGCGCAGTGCGCGGGTAGCAAAAATTCTCGGTTGCCACATTGCTGATGACACCATACAACATATTTTACAAGGTCTTGGCATGCAGGTAAAACAACAAGAAAAAAGTTGGCAGGTGACACCGCCCAGTTATCGTTTTGATATGCAGATTGAAGAAGATTTAATTGAAGAAATTGCCCGTATTTACGGCTATAACCATATCCCTTCACAGTTACCCAAAAGTGATTTAAGTATGTTGCCACAAAGCAGCAACAAAATGGATAAAACAGTATTGAGTGATATTTTAATTAACCGTGATTATCATGAAGCGATGTGTTACAGCTTTGTCTCGCCAAAAATTGAACAACTGTTAA
>JAESTO010000048.1 GCA_016763565.1 Gammaproteobacteria bacterium
AAAAACATTGGGCAAGCGCATCAGCACTAGCGCGCAAAAATTTATGGATAAACTATTTTATAGCAATGCTTATTACAATTATTAGGAGATTTTTTTATGGTAAAAATAAAAACTAACCTGGGGGAGATTCATATCGAAATGGATATGGAAAACACACCTGAAACTGCAAAAAATTTTTTACAATATGCCAAAGATGGCTTTTATAACGGCACACTATTCCATCGAGTAATCGATAATTTCATGGTGCAAGGTGGTGCTTTTGAGCCTGGCATGCGACAAAAAATCGCGAATGATGCTATCCTCAACGAGGCTGATCAATGTCATCCTAATAAACGCGGTACAATCGCGATGGCACGTACCATTGATCCACATTCAGCAACCGCACAATTTTTTATTAATGTTGCTGATAACGATTTTTTAGATCACCGTGCTAAAAACACTAATGGCTGGGGATACTGTACGTTCGGCAAAGTCGTTGAAGGTATGGATGTTGTTGATAAAATTAAGGCTCTGAAAACCGTTAGCAAAGCCGGGCATGAGGATGTTCCTGAAGAAGATGTACTTATTGAAGAGATTGTGGTTGAAGAATAACAATGCGACCAACCGTGTGTCAGATAAGTATTAAGTGAAGCATGATTACCGATTCAACGTGCTTTTATATACTTACCCTTCATGTAGACATATCACTAATTTTAAGAGGAAAGTATCTACTATCATCGATGGCCTGCAACAAGCTCACCTTATTATTATAGAATAAAGCACAAACTTTTTTGAGACATATAGCTAGGATAGGGTTCAATTTCCCCATATTTTTTCTTAATAAGCGCAGTACTTTGCTTTGCGAAATCAGTAGGGCGCTCTTTTTGTAGATAACCAATCACAATTAGGGCTACATTATCCGCAATATAGTTACTGAGTGTACGTTGATAACGATACCTATAAATATCTTGGTTACGTTTAACATAATGAGACACTTTGTCAAATAATTGCCCACTCATTCTAGGGTTATTGCCCAGCCATAATGTTGTAATTCTTGAAGATTGTTTAATTAAAGTTAATAATGCATTTGCATCTTGATTCTGCACGATACCATTACTCGAAAAATCCGTAAAATTTATCGCTGGGTGGGCTAGCAAACTTTGACAAATATCTCTCGTCCCTTTACCTAATTTATTATTACTTATATCTAGATGCCGTAATTTTTTGTTCTTTAACAAATACTTCGCTAGCAATTGTGCACCTTGAGCGCTGATATGACAGCCAGTTAGGTCTAAAGCAATCAGCGTTTTCAGCTTCAATACCTCAGCCAGAAAAATTTGTGCATTTTTTTCCTTGCGTAAGTAGTAACCTGGTCTACCTAGTAACAAGCATAAAAAAATAGGCAGCAAAGACTGTTTCAGTGTTGCGATCACTAAATTTATTGACGCTGGTGTGATATCTTTAATATTCAAGTTAACCGTTATATCACTAGCCTTGTTAGATACACACGCCATTTTAAAAAATACCTGAAACGTTTTAGCAGATTGCAGATTGCTAATTTTATGCCAAACATCACTTACTTCAAATTTTTCTTCAAACATACGTGAATCATAATGATAAAGAGTGCATAAAACAACCTAGGGAAAACCCTTAATTTACCCATGCCCGTGCATTACGAAACATCCGCATACTCGGCGCATCTTCGCACCATTGATCAGGATGCCATGAATTGATTACCGCACGAAAAGCGCGTTCAGGATGTGGCATCATAATGGTTACACGTCCATCCGTGGTCGTGAATGCAGCAACACCTTGTGGACTACCGTTAGGATTAGCAGGGTATTGTTCGGTTACTTGGCCATCATTATCGATATATTGCATGCATACCAAATTTTCTTTATTACCCCCCCCCGTAAATACGGCACGCCCTTCGCCATGTGCCACAGGAATAGCAAATTGCGAGCCAGTCATACCTTTAAAAAATAATGAAGACGTATCAGCAATCCGTACTAAACTAAAGCGCGCTTCAAATTGTTGTGATTGGTTACGTGCAAACTGCGGCCAATGCTGAGTACCAGGCATTAAGGTTGTTAATTGTGACAACATCTGACAACCGTTGCATACGCCTAAAGTAAACGTATTGCTACGCTGAAAAAATTGACTAAATTGATCATAGGCTTGTGTATTATGCAAAATGGCACTAGCCCAACCACGACCAGCGCCCAACACATCACCATAGGAAAAGCCACCACAGGCAACTAATCCAACAAAATCATCTAGTTTAACAGCGCCGGCAATAATATCACTCATATGTACATCGATACACAAAAAACCTGCACGGTCAAATGCTGCAGCCATTTCAACGTGCCCGTTCACACCCTGCTCGCGTAACACAGCCAATTTAGGCCGTATATTTTTAGCAATATACGGTGCCGCAATATCATCATTAACATCAAAGCTTAACTGAATAGATAATCCCGGGTCGGGTTGCACAATGCTAGCAAATTCTTGCTCAGCACACTGCGTATTATCACGCTGTGCTTGTAAATGATAACTGGTTGCTGACCACCATTGCTGTAATTCACTGCGCGCTGCTCGAAAAACTATTTGCTGGCGATGCGCAATGACGACTTCATCGCGATTATTAAGTTTACCAAGATGCTGATAAGGCACTTGGTACTGCACCAATAGTTCAATCACTTGCTGGTGATATTGATGTTTAATTTGTATCACTGCACCCAGCTCTTCACTGAATAAACTGGCTAACATGTCATCATCAACAATGTTAACCGTAATACCCGTATGACCTGCAAAAGCCATTTCACACAGTGTCGCCAATAAGCCGCCATCGGAACGATCGTGATAGGCTAACAATAGCTGCTGCTTTTTTAAGCGTTGCAAAACATCAAAGAAGCGTTTTAATTGCTGTGCATCATCGCAATCGGCGACTTCATCGCCACATTGCCCATACACTTGCGCAAGAATCGATAATCCTAAACGATTGTTACCTTGTGCTAAATCCAGTAGGATTAAATCCGTATCACCTTGATCCGTGCGCAGCTGTGGTGTTAACGTATTGCGCACATCGTCTACCGGTGAAAACGCAGAAATAATTAAGGACACCGGTGATATGACACTAGCTGTTTTATCATCCTCTTGCCAAACCGTGCGCATAGACATCGAATCTTTACCTACCGGAATACAAATTCCGAGTGCTGGGCACAGTTCCATGCCAACAGCTTGTACCGCTTCGTAAAGTGCAGCATCTTGTCCCGGCGCGCCAGCTGCTGCCATCCAATTGGCCGATAATTTAACCGCTGATAATTCACTGATATCAGCAGCAGCAATATTGGTAATTGCTTCTGCTACGGCCATGCGTGCTGCAGCCGGTGCATTGACAATGGCACTTGGCGTACGTTCACCCATCGCCATTGCTTCACCTTTATAACCCTGGAAGCTATTTGCTGTCACCGCCACATCGGCAACAGCCACTTGCCATGGACCAACTAATTGATCGCGACACACCATACCCGTAATGCTGCGATCGCCGATAGTAATTAAGAATTTTTTGTCAGCAACGGTGGGATGTTGTAATACACGTTTAATAGCATCAGCCAAATCAATCTGACTGTCATCAAAAGCATGTGTGGTTGGCGTTTGCTTGGTCACAGAGCGATGCATCTTTGGTGTTTTGCCAAATAAGACATCCATCGGTAAATCAATCGGTTTATTCATAAACTGCTGATCATCCAATTGTAATTGCTGTTGTTCAGTAGCCTTGCCCAACACCGCATAAGGTGCACGCTCACGCTGCGCAATGGCCATAAACTTCTCCATACCCTTATCTGCAATAGCCAATACATAACGTTCTTGCGATTCATTACACCATATCTCTATCGGTGACATACTGGATTCATCGCTAGGAATTTTGCGCAATTCAAACTGGCCACCGCGTTGCCAATCGTGAATAATTTCTGGAACAGCATTGGATAAACCACCTGCTCCGACATCGTGAATAGACACAATCGGGTTAGCATCGCCTAAAGCCCAACAAGCATCAATAACCTCTTGGCAACGACGTTGCATTTCAGGGTTATGGCGTTGCACTGAAGCAGAATCGAGCTGTGCATCACTACTGCCACTTGCCATCGATGACGCCGCGCCACCGCCCATACCAATCAACATTGCTGGACCGCCTAAGACAATAATATGCGTGCCTGGTGTAATGTTTTGCTTGTTAACATGTATTGCGCGAATATTGCCCATGCCACCAGCCAACATGATAGGCTTGTGATAACCATAAACTGTATCGTTGATTTGTTGAGAAAAACTGCGAAAATAACCGCATAAATTTGGTCGACCAAATTCATTATTAAA
>JAESTO010000003.1 GCA_016763565.1 Gammaproteobacteria bacterium
TGATGTTCTTTCAAAAGCAACATCCACTGTTGTGGAAGGGGAAGTTATGCAACTCCTGACCAGTGATGATCTTGAAACGCCAGAAGAAGACTATTTTAATGTGATGCGTGCAAAAACTTCTGCGCTTTTTGCAGCAGCATGTGAAGTTTCTGCTGTTTTAGGAAAGTGCTCCGCAGAACAACGTCAGGCCTTAAAAGACTATGGTATTTATCTAGGAATCACCTTTCAGTTGGTAGATGACCTCTTGGATTATGATTCTGATGCCACAACGCTGGGTAAAAATACAGGAGATGACTTTAGAGAAGGAAAACTCACCCTTCCTGTTGTTCTTGCTTACCGTGCAGGAGACAAGCAAGAAAAGACATTCTGGAAACGAACGATGGATGATATGGAGCAAAATGAAGGTGACTTTGAAACAGCATTACAGTTGCTTAAAGCGCACCATATTTTTCCTCAAGTACAAGAAAAAGCGCGTTTTTATGCACAAAAAGCCTCTGATGCTTTAGTTGTTTTTCCAGAGACGGAGATCAAAAGTATTCTTCAGAGTCTTCCGTTTTATTGTTTAGAGCGTCGTTCCTAAAGAGGGATCAACTGTGCGCATGAAGCTTCTGGTTTTTTGTGGAGAGTAGGGCTATTATTAAGAGCAGCGCGCAAATCCCCAGATAAAATGCAGGGACGAGAAGATTTTGCGTCGTATCCACAAGTTTAATAAGGATGAGAGGTGTTGTCCCACCGATCAAAGACATGCCGAGACTGAAATTGAAAGAAATCCCACTATAGCGATTTTGTACGGGGAAAAGACGTTGAATATAGGCGTGTGCTGGACCTGCAATACTTCCTGTGAGAAACCCAAGCATCAGTTGACCAAAAACCAGGCCTGTCGTACTGGCATTTTGAAAGGCCATAAAAATAGGCCATACAGTTACGATAATAAAAGAAGCTGCGTAGAGAAAATAGCGGTTTTCTCCCACACGATCCATGAAAATCCCCATAAAGGGGCAGGTCACGCAAAAGCTTAAAAGCCCAATCATCGTGAATTGCATTGTTTGTGATAAAGGCAGGTGGAGGTAATGAGAGAGGTAGGTGCTTAAGAATCCAAAAAGCGTATAGGCAAGCGCGCCATTCATTCCCGCTAAAGAAATGGTAAGAAGAGCTGATTTGGGGTGTGCTGAAAGGGCCTCCAAAAGAGGAGGTTTTTTACTGAACATTTTCTGAGTGGTTTTGAAGGCAGGTGTTTCAGACATATTACGGCGCATATAAAAGCCAATAGCACTGATAAAGGCTCCTAAGAAAAAAGGGAGGCGCCAAGCCCATGTGGGCATGCCTTCTTTGAGAACAATGGAAGCAATACCCGTAGCAGCCAATGCACCAATGACACAAGATCCTGCGATCATTCCGGATGAAAAACCCGGTCGATTGTTTCCCATATGCTCTAAAGCATAGATTGCAGCGCCATTATACTCTCCTCCTGTGCAAATCCCTTGCAGAAGGCGGCAGAGGATTAAAATAACGGGGGCATATAAACCAATCGCATCATAAGTAGGAAGACATCCAATGATAAATGTAGGAAGGCCCATAAGTGCAATCGAAAGCGTTAACGCTTTTTTACGCCCCATTTTGTCACCAATATGGCCAAAAATAATAGCACCAAAGGGACGCATAATAAATCCAGCAGCAAAAGCACCCCAACTGGCAAGGAGGGAGGATGTGGGGTCAGAATGGGGAAAGAAATGTGTTGCAAGAACTGCTGCAAAGACACCGTAGAGGGTGAAATCGTAAAACTCTAATGCATTTCCAAATACACTTACAAAAAGCAATTTTGCTTTTCTTCTCATCGCCTCACCTGTTTTCTACATTTTTTTATTGAATAGAACTTTTTTCCTTAAAAAACAAGCCTTTTTTTATATATGTGCCTCGAGTTCATGTTTTCTCGTGAAGATCAAGACGCTCATCAAGAGCAAAGCACATCCCCCCAGATAAAGTGCGGGAACAAAAAGATTTTGTGTTGAATCAATCAGTTTTATAAGGATCATGGGTGTGGTTCCACCAATGAGTGCCATTCCAAGGCTGAAATTAAAAGAAATACCACTGTAACGGTTTCGAACAGGAAAAAGACGTTGAATATAGGCATGTGCCGGCCCTGCTAAACTTCCTGTAAGAATGCCAAGCATCAACTGCCCCACAATAATACTGGTCATGCTTGCTTCTTGAAGTGCAAGAAAAACCGGACCAATACTGATCATAATCAAAGATACTGCGCAGAGGTAATAGCGATTTTCCCCCATGCGATCCATGAGAAGCCCCGTGAGAGGACAGGAAATACAAAAACTTAAGAGGCCAATAATATTAAAATGCATGGCGTCTGTAATAGAGAGTCCAATATAACGTGAGAGGTACATATTTGAGAAGCCAAAAAGTGTATAGGCGAGGGCACCATTGACGCCCCCCAGGGTCATGGTTAAGAGCGTTGATTTTGGATGGGTTATAAACGCTTCAAAAAGGGGAATCTTGGTTGTTTTGGTGGAAGAATGTTCTTTCTGAGAGGCTTTAAAGGCAGGTGTTTCAGACATGTTACGGCGGATATAAAAGCCAATAACACTGATTAAGGCTCCTAAAAAGAAGGGGACACGCCAGGCCCATGTAGGCATTCCTTCTCTTAAAGCGATAGATCCAACACCCGTTGCGATAAGGGCGCCAATGACGCAAGAGCCCGTAATCATGCCCGATGAAAGGCCAGGTCTATCCCGTCCCATATGTTCTAAAGCATAAATCGCCGCACCATTATACTCGCCTCCTGTGCAAAGTCCTTGGAGCAAGCGGCATAGGATCAAAATTGCAGGGGCAATGATGCCAATTTCATCGTAAGCAGGAAGGCAACCAATAATGAATGTAGGCACCCCCATGAGAATAATAGAGAGTGTTAGGGCTTTTTTCCGCCCCATTTTATCGCCAATATAGCCAAAGATACTTGCGCCAA
Source organism: Gammaproteobacteria bacterium (assembly GCA_016763565.1). The sequence continues at coordinate 2,978 of JAESTO010000003.1, forward strand.
AGGGACGCATTAGAAACCCAGCTGCAAAAGCACCCCAACTGGCGATCAAAGAAGCAACAGGATCCGAACTTGGAAAGAAATGAGACGCAATGACAGCCGCAAAGACGCCATAAAGGGTGAAGTCATAAAACTCCAACGCATTCCCAAATATACTGATTGAAAGCAATCTTATTTTACTCATAACCATTATCCCAAAGTAAAAATAACTACATCATATCAGTAGGATGTTTTGTTTTAGAATGCAAGTTTTTTTTTAAATATTTAAAAAAAAAATAGTTACGTTTTTTTAAATATTTTTTGTGAGAATGAAAGGATGAGGATAAAAAATGTAAAACATAATGATAAAAGAGAGGAAACATGTCTTTTTTAGGTGATATTTTTTCAAAATTCATAACAAATATTCCCAAATTTTTTCAGGGAGAGTTTAAAAGAGAGGGAAATATAACGTTTGATGTCAACCCTGTTTTGACAGATCGTTCTGCATTTGAGGATATTCAGATGTCTGGTACGCTTATGGGGCATGTGATGAAGGGTGACTTCAAAATAAAAGATCCTATTAATGATCATTCTCCTTTTCCTCTTGCAGAGGATATATCTGATTTTAATGATCTTTCTCAACTTGTACCTTTTGAAGAAGAGGGGGAGTTTCAACTTGATCCCTCTTTACTGGAAA
>JAESTO010000157.1 GCA_016763565.1 Gammaproteobacteria bacterium
CGTAGCGGTTCTTCCTGCATTTTTAGTCTAAAACACTATTTATCCATGCGTGCTGGTTATTTTTATCAGAAAAAGTTTTTGATAGATAAACCAACAAACGAGCAAAGCGATCTTCTTCTTGCTCAATAATTGGGGGGGCTCTTTGATCACCTTCTTCTTGCTTACTTTCGCCGCAAGCATCCATAGCCTTATCTACATCAACATTAAAATGCACATAGTAAATAAAGGCGTCTCTATGCTCTTCATTAAAACGGGGTATTTTTAGAACAAAGATAAGAAAAGCTCTTAATAGCGATTTTTTTTCAGGGTATAAATAATTTATTAAGACATCCCTACCATAGTTGCTAATAAAAAATGCTAGTGCCTTTTTCTCACCTAACTTCTTAATAAAAATACGCTTATCTGCATTTGTTGCTGATTTTTTAGAAACAAAAAGAGTTCCTCTTAAAGCCTTCTTGAAACAGGCCTTATATTCCATACCTTCTTCTAATATAGTTTTTTTCTTAAACATAGCTAGTTCTCTCAATTATTTTAGTATCTTAAATCTTTTATTTTCTAACTACAACACTGTTATCTTTTTCTTAATGACAACTTACAATTATAGTTTAGCTATTTTATAATATATTATTTAATTATTTCCAAATGTTGGCTTAGTCTCGCCCTCAAACGCACTGGCCCGATGACCATCAAAAGAATTATTATTCTTGATATTTGCCTCACTCTGGTGAAATTTTATAAAAGTCTTGCCGTTTTATTCCGTGTACTTACTACGGTATTGATGCGCTGGTTTTTTACTTGTTTACCAATATTCGCCTAGGGGGTGAGCGTATAGTATATTTATCCTAATATCCCTGGGGGGAATTCTCTAGAATATTAACACAATCTAGCATATTAGATCATAAAGGTAACAATCCGGCATGAAACGTGCAAATTTTACGCATCATCTACAATGTGGTTATCTGTTTGAATGTCTACTGTAGGGCGAGCTTTGCTCGTCGGATCACATCTATTAAGTTAATTTTAAATTAATGTAGTAAGCCATTGAAAGTAGGGTAGGCCGTGTACGCCAGATATCGACTGCAAACCAATATGTCTACATCAAAGATACTGGTGCAAGCATCGATGGTCGGCCGCGCCACGGCCATTCAGTTAAGAACATATGCATTAAAAAACCTGCTTCTTAGCCCATTTTTGGAGTAATCTCGTCTATTTATTCCACGGCTATTAGCCTAACTCCGACAGTTGAATCCGTTACACTCTACATCGTATTCAACAGCCGGAACTAGCTAGGATTATGCAGCGCGGTGCTTACACCAATTTCTTAGCCACGGACCGTCCTACATGAGCACCCTTGTAATAAATTACAGCGCATTAAAAAAAGCAGGTTTGAAACCTGCCTCTGCGATTTTGGCAAAACGTAACCGCTATCTGTCAATGCTATGATTGTGCCTCAACACTAGCATTTAACAAATAATCCTCACCCATTTTTGTTAAATATTCTTGATAACTTCCCATGTAATGTTCTACTTTGCCGGGTGTCATCACCAATAAACTGGACGCTACATTCTGGACAAAAAAGCGATTATGGCTAACAAATAAGACAACGCCGGTAAATTTTTTTAGTCCTTCACCCAAACTTTCTACTGTTTCTAAGTCCAAGTGATTGGTAGGTTCATCTAGCACCAATACATTATGTTTTTCTAATAATAATTTAGCAAAAATTAATCGTACACATTCACCACCACTCAATATGCTAATTTTTTTATTGGCATCATCACCTGAAAATAACATTTGTCCAAGCATTTTGCGCGCCATTGAACTAGTCACCTGTGATACGCTGTCTGTTAACCATTGCAATGCGGTTTGTTGTGGTGTTAACAAGTGATGGAAGTCTTGTTCAAAATAACCAATTGATACGGTTTCTCCCCAAGCAAACTCACCGCTATCGGCTGACAATTCTTCGAGGAAAATTTTTAACAATGTTGATTTCCCAACACCATTAGGGCCAATCAACGCACAATTATGGCCACGTTGCAACGTGAAATCGAGCTGTTTAAATAAGTTTTTTTCTGAAAATGATTTTGCTAATTGTTTGACTTCTAACACTTTCTTGCCCACCGGCCGATTAACGGTAAATTTAAAATCCGGTGAGATACGTGAGCTACGCTTTGTTTCTACTAATTCAATTTTATCGAGCATTTTTAGACGTGATTGTGCTTGCTTGGCCTTGCTTGCTTTAGCGCGAAAACGATCGACATAGGCTTGTAATGATTCTACTTTTCGTTGCTGATGCGATAAAGCATGCTGCATTTGCGCCAATACCTCAGCTTTTTTGGCAACAAAGGCATCATAGTTACCGGGATAAAGTGTAATGGTTTGATAATCAATATCAAGAATATGACTGGCAAGGCTATTAATAAATTGCTGATCATGGGAAATGAAAATTAATAGCCCTTTGAATTTATTCACTAAAAAGGTTTCTAACCAAGCAATGCTAACGATATCCAAATGATTCGTTGGCTCATCTAATAATAAAATATCAGGATTTTGAAACAGAGCTTGGGCAAGCAACACGCGTAGTTTATACCCCCCAGATAACGCACTTAGTGGTCCATGATGTTCATCTTGCTTAAGCCCTAAGCCTTTCAAGATCATTTGTGCTTGGCTTTCGGCAACATAACCATCCAGTGCTAAAATATGTTCTTCTATTTCCGCTAAGCGATAACATTCCTTTTCGCTGATATCAGTTTTATTGAGAATATCTTCTTTCTCTTTAAACACTTTAGCAAGTTCTGGCTTACCATCAATCACCACATCAATGACACGTTCGTGCTCATAACGAAAATGATCTTGTTTTAATAACCCTAATGTAGCTTGTTTAGGTTTATCGATGGCACCTTCACTGGGGTGTTCTTCTTCAGCAAACAATTTAAGCAAGGTGGATTTCCCTGCACCATTAGCACCAATTTAGGCATAACGGTTTTTGCTTAATAAATTAAGTTGCACATCTTTAAATAAATAACGGCCCTGTATCTCAAATCCTAATTCATTACAATTAATCATATTTCTACTGCTATGCTGCTAACTTGTTGATAACCTCGGGGTAGCTTGCTGCCACGCTGAGCACGACTACCGATATAATGTGTTAAATCTTTTTGTTTTAATGTCAATTTACGCTTACCTGAAAATAGTATTAATTTATCTTTTTCTGCTAATACCGCAACACCCACCACCCATTCTTCTTTGGCTTTATACTTCGTCGTGGGAATCGCAATAATTTTATTCCCCTTGCCTTTCGCTAATTCAGGTAATTCACTGATTGGAAATAATAATAGACGGCCCATATTCGTTGCAACAACTAATTGCTGATTTTTTATATCGTTCACTTGGCAAATTGCTAAGACATGTCCACCTTCAGGCACTTTTAATACGGCTTTGCCACTTTTGTTTTTAGTTTGCAAATCGACTAACTTGGCAATAAAACCATAACCAGCATCTGATGCTAAAAATACACGTTGCTCATCACCTCCCATCGTCACCGCATCAAAACCACCCGCCTGTGATTTGATACGACTGGTCAACGCTTCACCTTGGCTGCGTGCCGATGGCAATGAATGCGCGGGAATAGCAAAGGCTCGCCCATGGCTATCAAAAAATATAGCCGC
>JAESTO010000049.1 GCA_016763565.1 Gammaproteobacteria bacterium
ACCCATAATCGGTAATAAACATATCTGGGCGCCCCTTATCAAACAAAATATTGATGTGTTATTTTCTCACACCCTAAATGGCTATAAAAAAATGCCTGCAAAAGGTGGTTGCCAACGTTGTAGCAATATACAAGTCATGGCTGCTGTAAAATATATGGTTGAACGCAGTAAAACACACAGTGACTACACCCTTTGGTAAAACAGACACTTGCCCTACTAAGGTTTTTGGATTATAGTCCGTATATTATTTTTAACGTTCAAGATAGAGACTAAGGTCTGGGCTAGAATCTACAAACCATAGACCTTCTAAATAAGCTTGTATATACAAAGAAATTCTTGATGAAGCCAACTACCAAAGCACATAATGCATATACTCTTAGCGATATCAAAAGGCAATTTGATCAAAAGTATTATCAACGTGGTAAAAAATATCAACAAAAAAAATTCGTACTTGCTCTTCACACACAAAGTAACGGTGATATTACCGGAACCGTACTAGGCAATCGACTTAATAAGTACGATGTTGTTATAAAGCTTAGTCAAGATAGTGATGGTGTAGAGCTTGATGGATTCTGCGACTGCCCCATTGGTTACAATTGCAAACATGTTGTTGCTGTTTTATTGGAACAATTAAATCTATTACACACACACACACCTGTAACGCCACAAGAACCAAGGCATATTACAACAGAAAACACCCTGGCTGAAGATGACTTCGATCAGTGGATGGATCAAAATAAAATCGCATCCAGCCAATCTGCTACCCATAACAACCGACTCATTATTTATATTCTACAACTTGAAAAAACACCCAAAAGACTCAGCGGTCACAGTAAACAACCGAGCTTAACCGTCTATTTATATTCCACCCGCATACTTAAAAATGGTGGCTATGGCAAGTTACAGACCATTAGCGCCTATACTAATAATTACACCGAAAAATCCTATTTAACGCAAGATGATATTGATATTTATGAGAATCTTAGCTGGTTAGCACAACAGCAAAACACCCAGTATAATCATTATTCGCAGAGTCAACAGATGAAGTTTTTTTTGCAAGGTGGCACGGGCAAAGATATATTAACTAATCTTATCAAAACACAGCGTTGTTTTTGGCACGATCAAAATTCGCCCGCACTAACGCTTGGAAAAAACAAACCCATACACTTTCATTGGCAACTACTCAACAATGGTAGTCAACGCTTTGTTTATCAATTAGCAGAACATCTCTTGTTACTGCCTTTTGAACCTTTTTGGTATTTAGATACCAACACGTATCAGTGCGCTCCATTACAGTACGAACAACCCACCCAACAGTTAAGCACATTGTTAAATATGCCTGACATACCTTTAACTCGCCTGGAAAAAGTTTATCAAACACTCGTTAATACGGTGCCAACACTATTACCGCTCTCCTTATCGCCTATTACTAAAAAAAACAAAGTTACACCTACCCCCTATTTAAAATTGATGATTACATCCGTATCAGTCAATACGGGGGATCATTATTACCCAACCTACCACGATCTATCCATTCCAACAATTGAACTAGGATTTTATTACAGTAAAGAAAAAATTCTCTGGTCTGAACAAGCTGTTAATGTTTACCATAAGAATGAAGATGATAATCTCATAGCCATACCTCGCCAATTTTCACAAGAAGAAAAGTTTATCCATGCTATCCTTGGTTTGAAAACAATAAATCAACTTGCCAACTTAGATGTTGAATGCAACACATCCTATATGCAAGCATTATTTGCATTTAGCATAGAAGAACACCCACCTCAATTGCACAACTTTATTCATAAACAAATTCCTTTACTAGAAAAGAAAAATTGGAAAATTGAATTTGCTGATGACTTTCCTTTTCGCTACGTTAATGAAGATGAAGTCGAATGGTTTTCAGATGTTGAAGAATCTGACTACGACTGGTTTACCATATCATTGGGCATTAAAATTAGCGGTGAAACCATTAGTCTTTTGCCACTGTTGGTCAATTTGATTCGTATCACCTCACCACAAGAGCTTAAAAATCTACCTAGCAAAGAAAAAATTAATATTACGTTACCCGATGGCAGATTACTAGCGATACCGGTAGAACGCATTCGTACAATTCTAACTGTCTTAACTGAATTGTACGACACCCTGCCCAATAGCAATCTTGAAACATTAAAACTCTCGACGCTGCGTGCTACACAATTGTTAGAATTAGAAAAAGCATTAGGCAGTGCAAAACTGCGTTGGCTAGGCAGTGAACGTTTAAAAAATTTGGCAGAAAAATTCAGTCATTTTAAAGAAATTGAATCTGTTGCTATTCCTCAAGGTTTTAAGGCAAAATTGCGACCGTATCAACAGCGAGGTGTTGATTGGCTGCAATTTTTAAAAGAATATGGCTTAGCTGGCATTCTGGCTGATGACATGGGTTTAGGTAAAACGGTACAAACTTTAGCAAATCTTTGGATAGAAAAAGTTAAATACAAACCTCAAAAACCCAGTTTAATTGTTGCTCCAACGAGCCTGATGGTGAATTGGCGCATGGAGGCGCAACGCTTTACGCCTGACTTAAATGTATTAGTATTGCATGGCACTGAACGCAAACAACATTTCGATAAAATCACGGATTATGATGTAGTACTAACGACTTATCCACTGTTGCGTCATGACAAAGAGCAATTGCTTGCCACTGACTACCACTATCTCATCCTCGATGAAGCACAATGCATTAAAAATGCCAAGGCGCAAGCCACACAGATTGTGCAGCAGCTAAAGGCACAACACCGTTTATGCTTAACTGGCACGCCGATGGAAAATAATTTAAGTGAACTGTGGTCATTATTTAATTTTTTAATGCCTGGGTTATTAGGCAATAATACACAGTTTAAACGATTGTATCGTACCCCCATTGAACGGCATCAAGATGATGAGCGGCAAAAAATTTTAGCCAAACGCATCAAACCCTTTATGTTACGCCGCACTAAAACAGCTGTATTAAAAGACTTACCCGCAAAAACTGAAATTATTTGCAATGTTGAATTGGACGGTAAACAACGTGATTTATATGAAAGTATTCGCTTGGCGATGCATGAAAAAGTTGCCAATGAAATCAAACACAAAGGTTTTTCACGCAGCCATATTATGATTCTTGATGCACTGTTAAAATTACGCCAAACGTGCTGCGATCCTAGACTATTAAAACTAACTGCCGCCAAAAAAGCGCATGGCGTCTCAGCAAAATTAGACTTGCTGATGGACTTATTACCCAGCCTGATTGCCGAAGGCCGACGCATTTTATTATTTTCACAATTTACCAGCATGCTGGCATTAATTGAAGAACAATTAAAAAAAGCACACATTGAATATGTACAATTAACGGGGAAAACACGTGATCGCAGCACGCCCATTGAAACCTTTCAAGCAGGTAAAGTACCTTTGTTTTTGATTAGCCTAAAAGCTGGTGGCACAGGTCTAAATTTAACGGCAGCTGATACCGTGATTCACTACGATCCCTGGTGGAACCCAGCTGTAGAAACACAAGCCACCGATCGTGCGCATCGCATTGGCCAAAAGAAAAAAGTATTTGTTTATAAACTTATTACTAGCGGCACTGTCGAAGAAACCATTTTAAAAATGCAACAGAAAAAGAAAGGGTTAATCGACGGCCTATTTTCTGCCTCGCAACAAAATAAAAGCACATTGTCCGCCAACGATCTGCAACAACTATTCCAACCTTTATGATTGTAGTTCACGTACACGCGTGCTAACAAGATTTTTTATTCACCACAACCCCTTTAGCTGTTAAACAAATCAGCCTATACCGATAGCTATCTACCCATTAAGTCAAGACTCAGACTAAACAGATAAGAACCGATATTCCGCTGTTGGATATGGGTTTAGCGTGTCACGACTCAACCAAAGCATATCAGGTATTTTTACAATACGTCTCTTTAATAAAAAAAACAAACACTACGCTCACGATCATACTCACCGGCAGCAATGACATAGCGCTACGGAAATCGCTGGCTGAATAAATATACAGGCCATGTACTTTTTTACCTGTGGCTAATTCATCTAATACCCAACCTAAAATAGGCTGCAATGCTGCGCCGATAATAACTGATGACATATTGGCAAATGCCATTGAAGTACCCGCTATGCGGCGAGGGTTAATTTCACTTGCTAAGGCATAAGAAATGACTACGCCAGTATTCGTCAGCCCGTAACAAAATAATAAAATAAAAATCAACGGTATTGGCAGCTGCGGTACATAAATAATGAGCGATAATAAAAGAAAACCACACACAGCTGATACGATCATAATGGGCTTGCGCCGTTGAATTTTATCAGAAAACCAACCGCTAATTGGCCCGCCAACGGTCCAACCAATAAAAATCAATCCAATAGCAAACGCGGCAGTAACATGTGAAATATGATGGACACGTTGCAAAAAACGCACGCCCCATAATTCTGCAAAAGCAGCACTGGGCGCATATAAAAACCCTACATATAAACCATTTAACCAGGTTTGTCGGTTGCACAAAACAATGCTTAAACCATTCCATACACTGCTTACTGTTTTTGCTCTTGGTTTATCAACGACATAGCCTGGAGGATGATTGCGCACAATTAAACCGATTAAAATAGCTAACGCAATAAACACCAAGCCTAAAATAAAGCTGGTTTTTCGCCAACCAAAATGATTAATGGCCACAGCAACAGGCGCTTCGCCTACTGCCGCACCTAACATACCTAACGCTTGCGTTAAACCCGCTAACAAACCAAAACGGCTCGCAGAAAACCATACAGACGCTAATTTCAACGTGCCAATAAAAGCAAATGACGCCCCAAAACCCAGTAGAAAACGTGCAACATCGGCCATGGCTAACGATGTCGCGGTAGCAAATAGCACGCTGGACAATGCACAAATCAATGCCGTAATGGTTAATAGTCGATGTGAGCCATAGCGGTCGACAAGCACACCAACAGGCAATTGCATACCGACATAGGCATAATAGAAAAAAGCGGATAATCCACCCAATTCTAAACCCGAGGCATGGAATGCCTGCATCAAATGGACGTTGGCAACGCTAGGGAAAACGCGGGCAGAATATTCCGAAAAAAACAGTAAAGCACCTAAGCCCCAAATAATCCATGGAAGAAAACGCATATAAGATTTTGTGGTGGTGGTTACCGGGTTCATCATTACATCACGTCAATAGGGTTACGATTTTCGCCACATTAAATATATTGCTAATAACGCAAACAACATAATCGGAATCGTTGCAGCCAGTATGGGGGGCAATTGATACACGATGCTAAAAGGTCCAAAAAATCGTTTAAATAAATAAAAGGTTAAACCAATAATAATACCTGTAAATACTCTTACGCCCATAGGGGTCGTCCGTGATGAACCAAACACAAAGGGTATCGCTAATAGTACCATCACTAAGGTCGTCAATGGTTGAAAAATACGTTCCCAAAACGATAAAGAAAATTGCTTTGCATTTAAACCATTACGTTCTCTAAAATGTATTTGCCCATAGAGTTGTATCAATGGCATTTCTTTTGGTTCAATCACTTTGGCAATATGCTTGTGAAAAGTAATTGGCCAAATCACTTCTTTTTGATAACTTGTTGTCACACTATGCTGCCGCAAATGGCTGGTTACCACGTCATAAAAATGCCATTGCTCATTTATATTATGCCCATATTTAGCATAGCTCGCAGCAATTAATTGATGCTGTGAATTAAAATCATAACGCGTAATACCGATGAGTTTTTCACCCGCAATACTTTTTGTAATATGAAAAAAATCATTGTCTTCGCGCAGCCAAATACCGTATTGTGTATTCAACACTTGTCCTTTGCTTTGCGCCACAGCCTTGCGTATTTCAGCGTGCGAAGCCAAAGGTGGTGCAAATAACTCCCCCACTAAGGTGGCCACAACAATCAGTATTAACGCTGCTTTAGTCACGGCCCAGAGAATGCTTAGGAAGGATTTTCCAGAAGTTCGCATCACAGCTAATTCACTACTGGATGCTAAGGTTCCCAAGCCTATCAGTGCACTTAATAAAGCAATGGGGGGAAATAAAATATACATATTTAACGGCAAGGTTAATGCCATAAAATTGATGCCCTCCCACAAACCATAATAGCCGCGACCAAATTGGCTAGCCTCACCAAAAAAACTAATTAATAAACGCAGACCTAGTAATACAAAAAAAACAATCACGGTCGTTTTTAAAATAGTCGTTATAATGTAACGATCGAGCAACTTCACGCATTTCCCCCTTTTTTCTTTGGTAATAACGTGAGAAATAGCGTTTGCCAATTTTGTCGACTAAAAAACAAACCCATCGCCACTAAGAATAAAATACCGTGTACCCACCACATACCCAAAGCAATAGAAACTTTTCCCTCTGATATCCAGTTACGTGAAATAAAAATAAGGTTGACATAGACTAAATAAATTAATACTGCCGGTAATAACGTGAGATAACGTCCTTGGCGTGGCTTCACCCGACTGAACGATAAGGCTAATAGCGCTAAAATAAATGTTTGTAATGGCACTGAAAAACGCCACTGTAATTCTGAAGCATACCACGGATTATGCCAATATTCACGCCACAATACCGAGGTTGGCAACGCGGCAGTTTCGCGTGATGGTGAAATATTGGGTTGTGGTAACCGTACTGCATATTGGTGGTATTTGACAATTAAATAATCTTTCTTGCCAGGGGTACCCACATAGCGATAACCATGTTCTGCCACTAAAAAATTACCCTGGTATTTTTCTTGATGTTGTTTATGTGCTCGTGCTGCATAAACAATATCCCAATTATTACTCCCTGGCTTTTGATCTTTTTCTGCTATAAACACCGATTGTAATGATTGACGATCGCGCGATACCTTATCAACATAAAAAATAAATTTACCATCACTTGATTGTTGAAAACGCTTTGGTGCAATGGCGGCAAAGACATTACTAGAGGATGCATCGTTAAGAATTTGCGCGCGATAATTGGCAAGCTGTGGTGAGATCCAAAAAACGAGCAGTGATACAAAGAGAACAATGAACGAAGTAAAGCCCATGGTATAAGCTAATAGACGATTCTGACTCATACCACAAGCGGACAATACCGTCATTTCACTTTCAGCATATAAACGCCCATAACCTAATAAAATGGCTACGAAGAATGACATAGGCAACAATAGGCCACTTAAACTTGGAATGGTAATGGCTAACAGTTGCATCAACGCACTAAAAGCTAATTCACCCTGGGCAACATGGCTCAAATAACCCGCAAAAGTGGTGCTTAGAAAAACCAATAAAAAGATAAACCATACAGCAAAAGTAATCACGAAAACTTCTTTGAAAAGATAGCGGAAAATAATCATGCTCTACGACGTCGTGCCTCTTTAGGGTCAATCACTAATGGTCGATAGATTTCTATACGATTGCCCGCCTCTACAATATGCTGCAAATCAACACTGCGACCAAAAACTCCGACAGCATTTTTAGTTAAGTCAATGTCTGGAAATTGTTGCAACAAACCAGAGCATTCAATCGCTTGCTGGACAGTGCTATCTTTTGGCACTTGTATGTTCAACAGTGCTTGTTTATCTGCTAAAGCATAAACCACTTCAATGCTGACCATACACGTCCTCGGCACGCTCAGCAAATGCCTCAACCATGGTATTGGCAATATGGCTAAATACGGGACCTGCAACCATGCCTAATAAACGATGGGTAAATGTAAAATTTAATGCGAAAGAAATATGGCAACTTTTTTCGTCTTGTCCATTAAATTGCCATATGCCTAAAAATTCACGGAAAGGTCCATCGATCAAGTGTAACTCCATTTTGCTATTGGGCATTAGCACAACACGTGTCGTAAAACTTTTATGAAAACCGCCCTTTTGCACATCAATTTTAGCGGTGACGTGCTGCTCATCTCGCTCACTAACTTGCGTATCATGACACCAAGGCAAAAACTGCGGGTAATCTTCTATACGATTCACCAATCGATACATCTGTTCAGCACTGTAATTAACCCAAGCATCTTTTTTTATGTGTGGCATATTGTTTCCAAAAAACGTAATAAAGATTTCAAATCTTACCACAAACTTTGTCACAAATTGTTATGGTTCAACGACTGATTCTAAGCTGAAAAATTTATGACACTATCTAAATCAATCTGTTACACTACCAGCGTACAATTAACTGCTATTTCTAGGATAATTTTTTCTATGAGTAAAAACAAAAAACAATCCCCTAATACCATTGTTATTAACAAAAAAGTACGCCATGAGTATTTTTTAGAAGAACACTTTGAAGCAGGTTTGGTACTCGAAGGTTGGGAAGTTAAAAGCTTGCGGGCAGGTAAAGTACAATTGGTCGATAGCTATATCCTATTAAAAGCCGGCGAAGCATGGCTGATTGGCGTACATATTACACCCTTAAACACGGCGTCAACCCATATCCATCCACAACCTAATCGTACGCGCAAATTATTATTGCACCACAAAGAAATCACCAAATTAATTGGTGCAAAAGAACGTAAAGGGTATGCCATTGTAGATTATCCCGCAGAACCC
>JAESTO010000050.1 GCA_016763565.1 Gammaproteobacteria bacterium
TACGTCGTTCCATCATTAGCTCCAATGTTCACGTGGGTTAAACGAAAAGTGTGTAGCCATATCATGATAAAATTGTTCATCTTCTGCAGAAGATGCGAGCGGTGTGACTAATTGTAAAACAATAAGTTGATCACCCACCGTTTTTGCGGGTAAGCCACGGTTTTTTAGGCGTAATTTTTGTCCTGATTTTGAATTGGCAGGAATGTTCAACTCAACGTTGCCACCTAATGTTGGTACAGTGATTTTAGTGCCTAATGCGGCCTCCCACGGCGTAAGTGGTAAAGTCAATAAAATATTTGCACCTTCTACAGTGAACAATGCATGTGATTTAAACGTGATTTGTAAATATAAATCACCGTTGGCACCACCATGGCTACCTGCACCGCCTTGCTTGGGCAAACGAATTTTTTGTCCAGCAGTAATGCCTTTGGGAATTTTAATTTTTAATGCTTTAGGCGTGCCATGTACATGAGGGTTGTGTGGGTCAGGGACTGCAATTTGAATGGTATGATTGCCGCCTTGATAAGCTTGTTCCAAATTAATTTGTATTTCAGTGGTGGTATTTTGACCTTTTTGTTTGCGCGGTTGTTGATGAAAGCCACTTTGTCCGCCACCGCGATTGAACATTGATGAAAAAATATCATTCATATCAAAACCGCCATGCGCGTCGTTTTGGCCAAATCCGCTGGGATCAACCCCTTGTTGCCGTGCCTGTTGAGCCTGTTGCCAATTATCACCAAATTGTTCATGCATGGCTTTCTTTTCGGGATCTTTTAATACATCGTAGGCTTCTTGCACTTCTTTAAACTTATCTTCAGCCCCTGCGGCTTTATTTTTATCAGGATGATATTTGCGTGCTAAGCTGCGGTAGGCTTTTTTAATTTCGGTAGCAGAAGCTGAACGAGATACGCCAAGTGTGTGGTAATAATTTTTCATTAAATCTCTCTATTATTTCCAAATCAGTGAAAAAATAATGTATTGTTATTTTACAAATGACAGACAATTGTTGGGTTGACTGACTTGAATCGTGTCGCCGGGTAAAAATTTACCTGCCAAAATCGCTTGTGCTAGTGGATTTTCTAATTCTTGCTGAATAGCGCGTTTTAGCGGCCGTACACCGTAGGCGGGATCATACCCGACTTTGGCTAAGAAATCATAACTTGCGTCATCAAGTGTGAGTTTAATTTCTTTATTGTGTAAGCATTGCTGTAACTCAGTGATTTATAATTTAGCAATAGGCGAATATGTGTTTCACCCGAGGGATAGAAGGCGATGGATTCACCCGTTCATCCTCGTTGACGGCCTGAATTTTTTGCCCTAATGGTTGTTGTTTGCAGCGATAGAGAGGCTTTCATTAGGTTCTTCGTACTATTGCAATGAAAAAATGATAAATGCATATTGGTTTATTGAGGTTGAAAGGCGTAATAAACGTAGAGTTATTGTTTACACTAACGGAATTAACCATTTCTTCAGCCATGTTTTAATGAGAGCAATGAGTAGTACAGTGATAAATATAGCGCTTAAGATACCTATGCTCCAGTGATCAGTGACCAATGCTAAGGGTAATCCTGCCGCCGGTGGATGTTGTAGCGAGGTGACGATCATTACCATCATGGTGATTACGGTTGCCAAAGCTGCATAGAAAATTCTAATGTGATCAGGTGTAAAGCTAAGATGGAGATTGTTAATGGTATAACGTGTTAAATAATGCCAGATAACACCAATAATAATCGCGATAATATAACTGCCGATTAAACGTTTACGTTCAGCCATTTTTGATAATGGCGCGGCAAAGACTAAAAAGGCACTAGCGCCGAGAGATGTTGCACCAATAGAGCGAATTAGACTATTCTGATTCATCACATCATCTACCAAGAGCCGAAAAACAGCCATAATAAAAAATACTATCATACTTTGGATAAACCAATGTGAACGACGGTGTCTTGATGTTAAGTGTGATACTTTCACGATTTAATGCCTCAAAAAATGCAGGGCACTTAACATGATTGCATAAGCGACAATGGCCGACATACAAGATAAACCTAGTGCCCAATAAAAATGGAGTTTATAATGGAGAAGAATCGGCAAGGTAATAAAAAATAATAGTGAAGGAATGACTAACCATAAAATATCCTGGCTCAATGCCGCAACATGGTGGGTATTATGGGTATCAAGATAGAGCCAAATAATGGCAAGTAGTGATGTTATGGGTAGGGAGGCAAGCAATGCGCCTAACAGAGTGCTACGTTTAGCAACTTCGCTAACTGCGACAATAAGTATGGCAGAAATAAAAACTTTGATAACGGTATACAACATATTAATTTTTATTTGAATAAGGGTAGGAGTCGGTTGCAAATCTGCTTTTTTTAGGCATTGTCAGTGCTACCTTTATCTCTATCAATCGATACATTAATCTATAGGTTAGTAAAAAATTCATAAACGTTCGAGTTGATTGCGTGCAGAGAAGCCTAATAAGGGATCCGCAAAATCTTTCGTTAAGGCAATAACTTTGCATAATTCGCCCATTTCATGCGGTTGTAATAATTTAGTTAGTGCTTGGTTTTGTTGAATTTGTTGTTTGCTATTGAGTGTTTGTTGCTGTGACAAGGCAAGAATACCACAATTAATTAAAAAATTAGCTTGATTGGTATAACCACTGATAGTTAAGTTATGCTCAACAGCACTTTGTGCAATGGCCGTAAAGTCAACATGCGCAGTAATATCTTGTAAACCAGGATAATAGAACGGATCATCATGTACATGGTGGCGATAGTGGCACATCAAAGTGCCTTGCGTGCGTTGTGGGTGATAATACTCATGACGTGGGGAGCCATAATCGATCAGTAAGATTACGCCTTGTTGCAGAATATGGCTGATACTGGCTAACCACGGTGCGATATGCAAATTAATTTCTGAATTGTAGTTTGGACAAAAATTGTTGCTAGGTAATGTTGCTAATTGTTCCGCTAATCTTTTACTGCTGACTTCATCTGTATGCCAGGTGGTATCACTTTCTGATAAGAAATAGGAAAACTCATTTTCGTAAGGAATTCCACCATTCCATGTCGTATTACTACCATCTGATGGTTTGATAATAATGA
>JAESTO010000051.1 GCA_016763565.1 Gammaproteobacteria bacterium
ACTGCTCTGCAAGCACACGAAAATTACCACCGTGGATTTAGTACGCCCGAGATTAAGATTGACGGAACAGCACAAAAAATATTTATACGCATTGACTCGAATGATTAACCAAAAGAGAGCAAATTGCAATCAGGCGACGTTGACACTATATTGTTTGACAATTAAGGAGAAACAACAGGCGCATTTTCACTACTTGAAAACGATGCTAAGGAGATTCAAGGATGAAATTCTTTGCCGCAGGTGGATAGTGAGCCAGGCATGGTGGAACTCTATGAAAGTTAAAGGTGAAAAAATTCCCATGCCGACAACAGCACGAAAAATGCTCGGTGTTATTGACCATAAAAAGTTGACGCCACAACAAAAAACACAGAGAATCATAAAATTGTTACGTGCTACCCTGAGAAAAGAAGAGAAAGGTCGCAGTGACTCGACCACGGGTTTTTACGAAATTTGCTTGACGGCACTCTCCCACAACACAGATATTTGATTGTTTAACGCATCAACCTTATTTTCACAATCTGTTCGGTCACGGTAGTGTTGAGCTAGCGTGAAAATTGGTCTTCAGCACGCGATACTCATATGCACGCCTATCGGGGGCATCAGCAAAGCGAAAAGCCATTTGGCCGGTTAAGGCATGACTATCAACAATGCTAAGGTCTTTGCTTAGCTCTTGGCGTATATTGGAAATTTGCACAGAAAATTTCGCTTTTTTATAGCATTTAAAATAAAAATGCGCTTCCGCAGCATCATGGGATAATTATTTACTTATAAAAGTGACAACAGGGCTATTATCATCATTTTTCCAATAGGTAGTTTGTTATCACGGCCAAGTCTGGCTATCTTTTTCAACAAGCGTCAGCCATATCTGTAGAAAAATATAAACAACATTATTTTACAACCAATATATGATTTTTATCATTGAATATATATTTGCATCATGCTATTATGTTTGTTTTATAAATTTAAAGGAAATAATCATGTCTATGTGTATTAGTTTTGCTTGTTTTGAAGCATTTATTCAAAATAAATTTTCACAAATGATATGTCATTAGCTGTAGTGCATTGCCGTGGCCAAGCTGGTGTGCAAGCGCCGCATGTGATTGTTGAAGTACATATTACGGGTGGCTTGCCAGGTTTTTCAATAGTTGGCTTGCCGGAAACCGTTGTCAAAGAAAGTCGCGAACGAGTGCGCAGCGCCTTATTAAATTGTCAATTCCAATTTCCTGCACGGCGCATTACCGTTAATCTTGCTCCTGCCGATACGCCAAAAGAGGGAGGGCGCTTTGATTTGCCGATTGCGCTAGGTATTTTAGCCGCATTGGAGCAAATCCCTAAACATAGTTTACGTGACTATGAATTTGCTGGTGAGTTAGCCTTGTCGGGTGAGTTGCGACCGATTAAGGGTATTTTGCCTTTTGCTATAGAAACACATAACGCCAAACGACAATTAATTATTCCACAAGAAAATGCTGATGAAGCAAGCTTGATTGAAGGTTTGCCTATTTTTCCTGCCAAACATTTATTAGATGTTTGTGCGCATTTGCACCAACGAACATTATTATCGCGCCAAGCGTCAGCGAGTGCCGCCGTTAATGTTTCTACACTGCAAGATTTAAATGAAGTTCGCGGACAATTTCAGGCGCGGCGTGCATTAGAAATAGCAGCGGCTGGTGGACATAGTTTATTAATGATTGGTCCGCCTGGCACGGGTAAAAGTATGTTGGCTAGTCGATTACCCACTATTTTGCCACCGATGGCGATAACGGAGTCATTAGAAGTCGCCGCTATTGCTTCGATTAGCCATAAAGGCTTTAATTATCAAACCTGGCAGCAACGCCCTTTTCGTACACCACATCACACCGCATCAAGTGTGGCTTTGGTGGGTGGTGGTAGCCCACCAAAGCCAGGTGAAATTTCGTTAGCACATAATGGCGTGCTATTTTTAGATGAGCTGCCTGAGTTTAATCGTCATGCCTTAGAGAGCATGCGTGAACCATTAGAATCAAAAACCATTACTATTTCGCGCGCAGCACGACAGGTTGACTTTCCTGCTAATTTCCAATTAATTGCCGCAATGAATCCTTGTCCCTGTGGTTATTTAGGTGATAGCAAGAAAAATTGTCGTTGTACTACGGAGCAAATACAACGTTACCATAGTCGATTATCAGGCCCTTTACTTGATCGCATTGATATGCACGTTGAAGTTCCAGCGCTGCCTAAGCATTTTTTTATTGATAGTGAAAAACAAGTGGTTGAGGATAGCGCGACTATCCGCCAGCGGGTAGTGGTTGCGCGGGAACGGCAACAACAGCGAGCTCAAAAAGCGAATATTAATTTGCAAGGTAAAGAATTAGAACAAGCTTGTCATTTAACTAAAGAGCAAAAACAATGGTTGCATGAAACGATTGAACAATTAAATTTATCCGCACGCGCTTATCACCGTATACTAAAAATTGCGCGCACTATTGCAGATTTGGCTGATAGTGAGGTGCTTGAAAAACAATATTTGCTTGAAGCATTAAGTTATCGACAATTGGACCGAGCATTGAATAAGAGGGGGTAACAAGAATCCATTAACGCTTAACGCTGCGAGCTGGTCACACTTAATCGAGTATCCGTAAAAAAATAGTGAGTTGCTTTACGACGCACCACTCTTATGAAGTAAATATCTCACCGCAGATTTTAATTCATGGGGCGTGCAACGAGAACACGTCCCTTTAGGCGGCATTAAGTGGTAGCCTTTAGTGACATGATGAACCAATACTCCCATGCCTTGCTTATAACGCTTCTCCCATTGTTTTTTATCTTTGATTTTTGGTGAGCCAGCAGCACCTGAGGCATGGCAAAAGGCGCAACGGCGACGATAAATTTTTTTACCAATAGATAATTGTTCTTTAATATCTATTTTTTCAACCGCGCCTTGGGTTTTATTTGGCGATGGTGTTGCCACAATTGTAGAGGTAATAAAGAATAATAAAAGCAAACAAACAATATTTTTCATAAAAATTTATCTAATGTTAAGCTGCAGCCATTTGTACAGCTTCGTCCATATCCACAGCAACAATGCGAGACACACCTGGCTCGTGCATAGTCACCCCCGTTAAGTGATCAGCCATTTCAATCGCTAGCTTATTATGGCTTATAAACATAAATTGCACGGTTTCTGACATAGCTTTCACCAGATTACAGAAGCGACCAACGTTAGCATCATCTAGCGGTGCATCAACCTCATCGAGCAAGCAGAATGGCGCTGGATTTAAACGGAAAATAGCAAACACTAAAGAAATAGCAGTTAACGCTTTTTCACCACCCGATAATAAATGAATAGACGTATTACGTTTTCCTGGCGGGCGGGCAATCACATTAATGCCGGTGTTTAACAAATCATTATCAGTTAATTCTAAATACGCATTACCGCCGCCAAATACTTGTGGGAATAATTCTTTGAAGCCATCGTTGACGATATCAAACGTGTCTTTAAAGCGCGTTTTAGTTTCATTATCAATTTTATGAATAGCATTTTCCAGCGTGGTTAAGGCTTCAATTAAATCAGCATGTTGTGTATCTAAATAATTTTTACGTTCTTCTTGTACCGTGTATTCATCAATCGCCGCTAAATTAATAGCACCTAGACGTTGAATGCGATTAGCGATACGTTGCACCGATTCTTCCCACTCGGCAACGTTGGCTTGTTCAGGCAGCCCATTACACAATGGGTCTAATTCAAAATGCAATTCGATAATTTGTTCTTGATAGGTTTCACGGCGGACATTAAAACCTTGAAAATCCAAACGTTTTTGTTCTGTTTTACTGCGCAGTGATTCAATTTTTTGTGCGATATCATCACGTTGTTGTTCATGTTGTTGCAGTTGTTCATTAACATTTTCTACTTGTTGTCGTGCTGTTGTTAAAGCAGTTTCTTCATTAATGCGTTTTTGCAGAGCATCTTTTAATTGCTGCTCGAGGTCTTCAACAGGTGATTGATTTTCATTCAGCGCTTGTTGTAATTGCTGGCGTCGTTCACCTAGGCTATTTAATTGTTCATCCATACGCACACTGGCTTGTTCGATAGCGGTTAATTGAGTGCGAGCATTTTCTACTTGTAGGGTTAATTGATGTGTTTGTTCTTTGTCTTGACGAGATTTTTGTCGTGCACCATCAAGTGCTTCGCGTAGCGTAGTACGTTGCATTGACAATGTTTGGCGTTGTGTTTCATCTTGCTCGTTTTTTTCTAATGCTTGTTGCCAGGTCATACGTGTTTGTTGCAACGTTTGTTGGTGCTGCTGTTGTGTATTTTTGGCTTCGGTGGTTTCTTGACGCATTTCCTCAACACGTTGTTGTAAACGTTGTAAATAGTGTTGTTTGACTTCCCATTTTGTTTTTATATTGTGTTGCTGGTCGCGCACTTGATTAATTTGTCGTTGCTGCGTTTCACGCTGTTGCTCTAATTGAGTTAAGCTGTTTTTCCCCTGCTGTAATTGTTGTTGCAACTGTGTCACTTGTTGTTCATCATTTGCTAATTGTTTTGCCAAGGCGGTTAACTCTTTTTCACGTTTTAACGTGCCTGTTTTTGCATCATTATCTTTGCTGATACGCAACCAATGTTTGCCTAGCCAAATGCCATCTTGGGTAATAATGGATTCGCCATCTTTGAGTTGTGGGCGTATGGTTAGTGCTTCAGTTAAATCTTTGCTGCAATAAACATGGGTTAATAAGGCATGAGCGGCGTAATCGGCATTAACGTGTTCGCTAAGTCTAGGCAGTGAGGTATGAGCAGCAATGGATTCACTGCTATTATGTTGACTCACTAAGGTAATCTGTCCACTGGCCAGTGTGGCAATATCATCGGCAAATTGTTCAGAACTATCAACACATACAGCTTCCAAATAATCACCTAAGGCTGTTTCAACAGCAGTTTCCCAACCTTCATCAACTTGCAAACATTGTGCTAAGCGTGGTTGTTCAGTTAACTGGTGCTGGCTTAACCAATTTTGGCTAGCATCTTGTTCTTGATTCAATGCTGCCTGTTGCAATGCTTGCAGCGAAGCTTGGCGACCACGTGCGGTTTGCACGCCTTGCTGTATCGCATGTAAATCTTGTGAATATTTTTCGTTGCTGTGGCGTTGTTCAGCAATGCGTTGTAATAATGTATCGAGTTCAGCTTGTTGCTCACCAATGGTTTGTTCAAGTTGCTGATTTTTTTGCGATAACTGAGCAATCGTGCTGTCTAATTCAGCGAAATCAATTTTTTGTTGCTCTTCAGTTAAGCGTTGTAAGCGTTTTTGGATATCCGCAAGTTGAGTCTCCAAATGTTGAATACGCGTTTGTTCAACACGTGCTTGTTGCACCGTTTCAGAAGCGCCTTGATTAAATGAATCCCAATGACTTTGCCAATCGTGCATAGTTTGTTCAGCGTTCGTGAGGGTGTCACTCGATGATTCCGCAACTTGTTGTGCGGTGACCAACCCGGGTTCTTGACGGGTGAGAATATGTTGTAATTCCGCGATGCGTTGTTGGTCATCTTGCAAATGCTGGTTAAGCTCTTGCCATTGTCGTTCAACTTGTTGGTGATCGTGATTTAATTGATTAAAGCGTTCGCGATGGTGTGTAATATTTTGTTCTAATTTGGCAATTTCAGTGCCAATGGCGTAGTAACGACCTTGAATAGCATTGAATTCATCGTTTAATTCTGTTTGTTGTACACGCTGCTGTTCAATCAGTGCGCCAAGACGGTGTTGCTCAGCAACCCGTTCTTCAATCAGTACGTCTTGTTCCTTAATAATTTTATCGTAGTTGGCTAACTGGTTAGTAAGATCTTGCCAGTGCAATGCCAACAATTGTGCCTTCGTTAAGCGTTCTTCCTCTTTAAGTACCTTATAACGTTCGGCTGCTTTAGCTTGACGGTTTAAGTGTTCTAGTTGTTTAGCAATTTCTCCACGTACATCGTCGAGCCGTTCGAGATTTTCTTTGGTGTGGCGCAAACGGTTTTCAGTTTCACGACGGCGTTCTTTATATTTCGATACCCCGGCAGCTTCTTCTAAATACATACGTAATTCTTCGGGCTTAGCTTCAATGAA
>JAESTO010000158.1 GCA_016763565.1 Gammaproteobacteria bacterium
CTGAATAGGCTGAAAAAGCACGCTAAATATCCGTTGTAGGCTCAAAGGCCTTTTCAACTCTTTTTTTAAAATGAGTATAAGTTTGCTCATTAAGCTTATGAATGCGTGAAAAATTGTTTGTTGTGTGCATAAATTCACTGACACCCGATATAGCTACTATGCTATTGGTGCTAACCCCATTCTTAACAGCGTAAAATGCATATAGCACACCTACTGAGTGAGCAATAATTGCTGCAAATTTTTTATGCTTCTCTTGGATGCGCCGCATAATTTTTAAACATTCAATGATATTGGTGCTACATCCCGTCGATTCACCATGCCCTGGTGCATCAAAAGCAATCGGTTGATAGCCATTTTTCACTAATGCTTTAACAAATAAAGAAAATCGAGCGGCACGAGCGCCCCAACCGTGTACTAATAAAACAGGTTTGCCTGCATGCCCCCAAGTATAGGTCATAATTTTTTTACCATCAAGGTGTAACACTTCTTTTTTAGCGTCAGCCATGGTAGGAATTTCTAACTTTCGCAAGGGCGCAGGCATCGCCCTATGCTGGCAATACATAAGAAAAGCTTTTTTAGAAGCAAGATAAGGGCTCACCATTTGTAACAAACTAAGAAATTTTTGATTGAAATTAAAGTATTTATTACACATGCATAGTATGACCCAATAATTTTCAGTATAAAAAAATATGCCCTAGATTATTTTAAGAGCATGTTTCAAGTCTGCTCTTTTGCGCGTTAGCTTCAGACTCTCTAAGCTCTCGACGAAGGATTTTCCCACTTGGATTTCGTGGAATTTTATCTACAAATACAAATTTAGCTGGAATTTTGTAATCGGCTATCCGGCTTTTTAAAAACAACATCAAATCTCTTACCGTTAATTTTTCTGTGGCATTTAACACGACAAATGCCTGTACCAACTCGCCCCATTCATCGTGAGGAACGCCAATTACAGCCACATCATTAATGGCTGGATGCTTAGCTAGCTCATTTTCAACTTCCGTAGGATAAATTTTTTCACCCGCAACAATGATCATATCTTTTATGCGATCACAAACGAACAAGTAGCCCTCTTCATCTACGTAACCAGCATCACCTGTTCGTATCCAACCATTCACAAGCGTGGTATTAGTTTCACTGGGAAGGTTCCAATATTTTTTCATCCGCGCGGGCGTATAAAGATATATTTCACCCACTTGATTCACAGAAAGCACCTGGCCTTCTGCATTAACTATTTTAATTTTAACGCCAGGATAAGGTTTTCCTGCTGCACGTAAGCGCTTTGAACCAACGATGTGATCGTTGGGAGGCAAACATATAGCCGTATTGCCCGTTTCAGTCAACCCATAAATTTGCGCGAATTCACATTGCAATACTTCTATCGCCTGTTGCAGTAGTGCTTCAGAAATCGGAGACCCACCATAAACAATTTTCCGCAGTTGGGTAAAATTGCCATCAATACTTTCTTTTTCTTTCAAAATCATATTAATCATTGCTGGTACGACACAAGCTATAGTCACCTTATGTTTTTTAATAAGATCAATAGCAAGCGTTGCATGGAACATCGGCAATGAAACATTAGTAAGGCCAGCACTGAATCCTTGCAATGCCCACCATAATCCACCAATATGGAAGCCTGGAATGCCAATCAAACTGACATCTTCCTCTCGCCAATCTATCCAGTCTAGATTATTTTGCATAAGCGCGGCTCTAATTTGAAAAAAGCTCTTATGGGCTAGCTCTACCCCCTTGGGCAGTCCCGTAGTGCCACTCGTATAGATTTGTGCTAGCGTATCCTCTTTATCCACTGTTAATAAAGGGTCATCCATTGGACTTAAATGAATGCATTGAGAATAATCTTGTTGAGTCGAACATTCTTGGAGAAACACATAAACATTCAAAGAAACAATATTTTTTGCAAAGGTATCAACCATTTTTGAAAATTCAATGTCGACAAATAAAGCCTCACTGTGCGAATCAGCCAAAATGTATGAAATTTCATTTATTTTTAAACGCCAATTAATCGGTACTAAAACCAGATTCGCTTTTGCGCAAGCAAAAAGCAATACATAATATTTTTCTGATTCTTTACCTAAATAAGCTACCCGAGAGTGTGGCTTCACACCTCGGGCAATTAACGCATTGGCAAGTTGACTACTTTGTTGGTGCAGTGCTTCATAATTTAGTGTTATGCACTCAGAAACGATTGCAGGTTTTTGTGGATTATTATCCGCATGAAAACGAATGATATCAGCGACAACTTGTGTTTCATTAGATACGTTTTTTTTATTCATATCGCGGCTACATTTATCAAGTGTTAACATTGGGTGATTTAATTTTATTCATTAATTTAGTAAAAAAACGATCATTACTTCTCTTGCCTGACTTTTTGTCGACCATCGCCATTTCTTTATTGTCAGGAAATAATTGTGCGAGAATGAATTCCGCTAGTCTGGGTATAGAGGGGTAGTCAACAATATCTGATGCACGTAATGAAATCACAAATGTTTTCTCTATAATATTTTTGAATTCAACTGAAACCAATGAATCCAGACCTAAATGGGAAAATTCTTCATCTAACTCAATATCATCTTCATTATCGAAGTGTAATACTGCTGCTAATTTTGATCGAATTATTTGTTGCACTTGAAGATAACATTCTTGTATTGGCAATTGCTTAATGTCTTCAATATTAATTTTAACACTTGAACTTTTTTCTTTGCTAACAACATTCGCATAGAATAAATTTTCGCTCGATAAATTATCCGTATATTTTGACCAATTAAACTCATTAATAATGACCTGTGGCTCCATTGAAGCAATGGCCTTGGACAAAGCGCTCATAGCTTTATTAGGTTTTAGAAAATTAATACCTTTTTCTTCAATGCTCTTAATTTGGCTATCGCTTAATTTAGCAGCCATGCCAACCTCGCCCCATGGCCCCCAATTTACAGCAAGACCATGCTTACCTGCAAGAGCACGCCAATTCATTAAGCTATCAATAAATGCATTAGCAGCAGAATAGTTTGCTTGGCCTACTGAACCCACCACCGATGCCACAGATGAATACCCAATAAAAAAATCTATATCTTTTTGTAAACAAACTTGTTGATGTAAATTCCACAACCCATACACTTTGGGCTGAAAGACTTTATCAAAAATCGGCCAAGTTTGAGAACTTATGGGTGCATCTTGCAATGTACCAGCCGCATGAATAACACCACCAAGGGAAGGATGATTTGTTTTCAACTCGGTAAACATTTGTAAAAGATCATCTTGTCGAGATATGTCACCTTGTAAACTAATTAAATTAACCTTTTGATTATTAATTTCGCTAGAAATTTCCTTTAATTTTTTAGCCGTAGCCGCCGTTCGCCCTACTAAAGCAATATGTTCAGCGCCTTCTTGCGCCAACCATTTCGCGGCATGCATACCAAGCGCACCATAACCACCTGTTATTAAATAGGTACGATCTGCTTTTATTACTGCAGGCATTGATACAGGCTTAGTATTGGTGACATGTTGAACATCACCAAATACTAAAATAATTTTACCAATATTTTCACCTTTAGATAACACACCGAAAGCATCTTCCAACTGATCCAAGCTATAGGTACTAACAGGCAAAGGTGATATCTCTCCTTTTTCTAAATCATGGGCAATTTTTTCTAGAATAGTCTTATTTAACTCAGTTAGTTCTTCTTTAGGCAATTCGCTTAAATCAAAATTATAATGCGCCACATCCTCTCTAAATTCCTTGACTTGATCATGGCTCCAAATATCAATTTTACCTATTTCAACAAAACGTCCTTTTTTGGCTAAAGTGCCTAATCCAACAGGGATATACTGCTTATTAAGACTATTAAGGACAATATCAACGCCAACAGAATCGGTATTCTCAAGCAAAGTCTTACCAAATGATAAGTCTCGAGAATTCATAATATGTTTGATTCCTTGCTGCTTTAGAAAATCCCACTTACCTTTACTTGCCGTTGCAAAAATTTCTGCTTTAGCTTGTTGCGCTAATTGAATAGCCGCTTGCCCCACACCGCCAGCCGCTGCATGAATAAGTATTTTGTCGTTTTTCTTGATTTTTGCAAGATTATGCAATGCGTGATAAGCCGTAATATACGCAGTAGCAAGACCAGCAGCTTCATCAAAGCGGATATTTTTGGGTTTTTTAACCGCTGTTTTAGAACTTACGGTAATAAACTGTTGCATACAACCAATATGGCTAATAATAACGTCATCTCCTGGGGAGAATTGTGCACTTTCACCTGATTCAATGACTATTCCCGCACATTCAAAACCCAATGGCAAAGGCACGTATTCAACACCTGTTGATTCAGCATGCTGTTTTAGCAATCCTAAGGCATTTAAAACATCTTTAAAATTAAGGCCGGCTGCTTGCACTTTGACAAGAATCTGATCCCCTTGTGGTGGTTCAATAGCAATAGGCTTACGCTGGATACTTGCAAACGTGCCATAATCAGCAATATCCAGTTGAAAATTATTTGACTGTCTGCCACTATTCGCATCATCCTTTACCAAAGAAGTTAAACGGCGAACAAAACGATTATTACCACGGTAAGCAATTTGAAAGTCTGTGTCATTCTCATAGCTGAAAATTTCTTTGATGAGTAGTCTGCTATTAAAAAAATCAGCATCTGCTGCGCAATCAAAATCAATCGTCTTACTTTTGTACTTAGGATTTTCATTATTCAATACGACATTAAATCCATGAAGCGTACTCTGTAATAAATTCTGCTGCTCAATATCATGCGGATTATCATTAGCCAAAATTTGTGCGCCCTGCGTGACAAAGAAAAGATTAATGCTGCTAGCTATATATTTGTTTTCTAATAACCTAATTAGATTTAAAATAAACTCATGATTGTTTTTACAATTTTCTGTCATACCTTGTACTGAGCAATCAGTCGTGACCGTTTGCCAAAAATAAACAATGTTATGACAATTTTCATTGTGCTGCAAATGTCGATCAATACCGTCGATAGTATCAGTCCAGCTTATCGCCGATTGTAGAGATTGTAAATAATGTTGCGCTTCGTGATTGAACAGTGACGACGGCCCTATTAATAAAGCGGTGTTATTGACAATTTTACTTGGCCTCAAATGCCGATGTGTCCATTGCTGTGAAAACAGCAGATTATTTTTCTTACTTTGTAAATTAGATACAGCTTTAAACCTTAAATTTTCAGCGATAAACACAATTTCACCAGAATCTAATAACACCAAATCTGCCGTCTGATCATAGAGTGGATTATCTTTGTCCATTTTTTTAAGCTTAACTTTACACTGTAGAACATTTTTTGGTTTTTTGAAAAAAATAAATTTTTCGAAACCAATGGGCACATAAGCTTTATCCGTATCAATAAGCACCTCAAGCGTATTTAGCACCGCATCTAAAATACTTGGTGCTAAAAATGTTAAA
>JAESTO010000008.1 GCA_016763565.1 Gammaproteobacteria bacterium
AAAATCTTGAAGGTTTATTTTTTCCCGATAGCTATCATTTTGCTTGTGGTACCAGTGATTATCACATTTTGCAGTTGGCGTATCAGACCCTGCAAACAAAACTTCAGCAAGCTTGGCAGCAACGTGATAAAAAAATTCTGCTTACCACACCTTATCAAGCATTAATTATTGCGTCGATCGTTGAGCGTGAAGCTAAATTAGCTATTGAGCGACCAATTATTGCCGGCATTATAGAAAATAGGCTACAGAAAAAAATGCGTTTGCAGATTGATGCCACGGTCATTTATGGTCTAGGTAAAAGCTATAGCGGAAAATTAACGCATAAAAATTTACGCAAAGCTACACCATACAATACTTATCTCATAGCTGGATTGCCGCCGACACCCATAGCTTTACCCAGCGAGGCATCATTACATGCGACATTGCATCCTGTCTATAGTGATTTATTGTATTATGTTGCACAAGGTAATGGCAGCCATTATTTTTCTACTCTTTTAGCTGATCATCGAGCAGCTATTCATAAATACATATTACTGAAAAAACACACATGACAATAGCAAATAATTATCGCGGAAAATTTATTAGCGTAGAAGGTATAGAAGGCGTGGGCAAAAGTACTTATATGCCAGTTATCGCCGATTATTTACAACAACAGCAGATTAAAGTGGTGGTGACACGCGAGCCAGGCGGTACAGTGTTTGCTGACAAAATTCGTGCTTTGCTACTAGATAACCATCAAGAGGTTATTCATGCTGATACTGAATTGCTATTAATGTTCGCCGCACGCGCACAGCATATTGCCGAAGTCATTAAACCCGCATTAATGGCCGGTCAATGGGTGGTCTCTGATCGCTTTAGTGATGCCAGTTATGCTTATCAGGGAGCCGGGCGTGGTATCAATAAACAGCGAATTCAAGCCTTAGAACATTGGGTTCAGGGTTCATTAAGACCAGATATGACCTTATTGTTCGATGCTCCTATTGATGTCGCTTTACAACGTATGCAACAACGAGGAAAATTAGATCGCATTGAATCTGAAGGCAAAGATTTTTTCCAACGTATTCGAGATGCTTATTTAGCCATGAGTCAAATTGAGCCTGAGCGTTTCTTTGTGCTGGATACCCGACAGTCCATTAATAATATTAAACAACAACTCATAAAATTATTGCAAAATTATTTACAAAAAAATTCCCAGCGTTAATTGCACAAAAGATCGTTGGTTATCTTAGCGTTGCTCTCTATTTTAAATCGCGACATAAACGTTTGCTAGTATTAAGCGCATGCGCATATTACCATCGTGGACTTAATCCCCTCGCAATTAAGATTGACACGGATAAGCAAAAATTGTGTTTACACATGCGTTAAGCTGATTAACCAAAAGGGAAGATATGTAAAAAAACCTCATTTAAGTAAACTTAGCTTGGCCATCAAAGGTATAGAGATTTTCAGTTTTTATGACATCTAGTTGTGCTTTAGCGCAGCGATGCAACAACTCAGCAATAGCTATTGATGAGGCATGATTGCTTACAAAGCGTAAACGCCAGTGATCGGTGCAAAACGTTTCAGGGATACCGTCAGGCCATACTTTAGCACCACGATTACTGATCGCTTCTAGTGTAAAGGTTTCATCTGCTAGATCTTGAGCGGTTGCTGCCAAGTCATTAATATTGCTATTAGGCGAGGCATAAATAAACAGATCGACTCCGACTAACTCACGTGTAGTCGTCGCAAGCGTTGTTAATGTTGGTATGTTTATTTGACACGTTTTATTATAGTTGGCGGGGTGAAATTTTTGTGGCCTTTGTCCTAAGCGTGTAATCACTGCATCGGCAAATGCTTGTGTACCAAGCTTTTCTTTACTGGTCTCGCTATTATAAATATCGCCAGTATGCATACCATCTTCAATGGTTTTTAACCATGCATTATGAATATTTTCTGCGACATCCCGTTGATAAATGTGTACTAGCATCATGATAGCACCGTGTAATAAGCCCGAGGGATTAGCGATATCTTGCCCGGCAATATCAGGTGCTGAGCCATGAATGGCTTCAAACATGGCACAACTCTCACCAATGTTTGATGAGCCACAC
This sequence comes from Gammaproteobacteria bacterium, assembly GCA_016763565.1. Next base: position 2,091 of record JAESTO010000008.1, read on the forward strand.
ATACCTACTGAGCCAGATATTTCTGCTGCGACATCAGATAAAATATCACCGTACAAATTTTGTAGCACAATCACATCAAATTGTTCAGGTTTATCAGCTAATTTGGCAGCGCCAATATCGATAATCCAGTGCTCTGTTTCAATATCCGTATAATCTTTTGTTACTCTGTCATAACAACGATGAAACATGCCATCGGTTAGTTTCATAATATTATCTTTGCTAAATGCTGTCACTTTTCTGCGATTATTTTGCCGCGCGTATTCAAAGGCATAACGGATAATGCGTTCACAACCGGGCTCGCTAACTAACTTTAATGACTGTGCCATTTGTGGCGTTTGTTGATATTCAATGCCGCCATACAAACCTTCTTCATTCTCACGCACAATCACCACATTCATATAAGGATGTTTAGTTTTTATATAAGGTGAATAACTAATACAGGGGCGGACATTGGCATACAAGCCTAAGGTTTTGCGAATGGTGACATTTAAACTTTTGAAACCACCGCCTTGTGGCGTTGTTACCGGCGCTTTTAAAAACACGTGGTTGTTACGTAATGATTGCCAGGCACTTGCTTCAATGCCGGTGTTAATGCCTCGGTTATAAACGGTTTCACCGATTTCAATGGTATCGATAGTTAACTTAGCGCCGGCTGCATCGAGTATTTTTAATACGGCTGTCATAATTTCTGGGCCAATGCCATTGCCATGGGCGACGGTAATAGGTGTTGTCATTGTTATTCCTCGTTTAAATAATTTTATTTAATAGTTCATCGACGCAGTTAACGTAATCATCAGCTTGCCAGGCATCAGGTTTATCATCTTCAGCTAAATAGCCGTATAAAGCTACAATAGTTTTAGTGCCAGCGGCTTTGCCCGCAATAATATCATTATCTGCATCACCAATAAAGATAGTATTGTCAGTGCGACAAGGTATTTGTTGACAGGCCTGTAATATGGGTTGTGGATGCGGTTTTTTATATTGAAAAGTATCGCCGCAAACAACACAGGCAGCTCGTGATAACCAGCCTAGATATTTCACAATGGGTTTGGTGAAACGTGTGGGTTTGTTGGTGACGATGCCCCATTTGATATGCCGTTTTTCTAATTGACTAAGCAATGTGGTGACGCCTGGAAATAAGCGTGGTTGTGTGAGCAGATGACGGGTGTATAGTTTGCCAAAATCCTGTGATAATAAGTGGTATTCTTTATCCTCTTCACTGACACCAAAACAAAGCTTTAACATGCCCGGGCGTCCATGTGAAACGACTTGACGAATTTTGTCGAGGGTAACAGGTTCACGTTGTCGTTGTGCTAATAAGAGATTTAGTGCCCGCGCTAAATCATGTACACTATCCAGTAATGTACCATCAAGATCGAATAAAACAGTAGGGTTGGTCACAATATTTTTTGACAATACACCAAATAGTTAACGCTGACATTATTGGTGAGTTTATATTGTTGGGTAAAGGGGTTGTAGGCTATGCCGGTCATCGCTTGTAGCTCTAAGTTTGCTGTTCGTGCCCAACTATCGAGTTCAGAAGGGCGAATAAATTTAGCGAAATTATGTGTACCTTTGGGTACTAATTTTAAAATATACTCGGCACCAAGAATAGCGTGTAAATAAGATTTAGCATTACGGTTTAATGTTGAAAAAAATGCTTCGCCATGTGGTTTGAGCAAGGTTGCACAAGCCTGAATTAATGCCGCAGGATTGGGCACATGTTCCAATAGCTCCATACAGGTAACAGTATCGAATTGTTGAGGATGTTGTTGTGCCATAGCTTCGGCAGCAATGCATTGATAGTTAATGGTGAGTTGAGTTTGCTGAGCATGTGTTTGCGCTGTTGCTAATGACGTTTGGCTTAAGTCAATGCCCGTTACTTTAGCGCCAAGTTGTGCCAAACTCTCTGCCAAAATTCCGCCGCCACAGCCAACATCAATAATATTTTTGCCAGTTAGCTGCGCGTATTTTTGAATGAAACACAATCGAAGAGGATTGATGTCATGCAAGGCTTTAAATTCACCGTGACGATTCCACCAGTTTTGACCTAAAGATTCAAATTTTTCGAGCTCACTGGCATCACTATTAATATTCATAATCGCGGGATTATACACGTATTCGTATATTTTAACTAAAAGTAATTTTATTAAGGAGTAAGCTTGCATTGTCTTTTTTGAGCTGTATAATTCAGCCCCTTAATTTTTTTTCTGAAGTAAGCAGTAGAGTAATTATCTATAATTTTGAGATCCTCGCCATGAAATGTAAATTTGTAATTTTTATTATTTTATTATTGAATGTTTTTTTCGTTCATAATATTGTTGCAGCGCCCTCTGCAGCATTAACACCCATCAAAAGACCTGGTCGATTATTAGTATATAGCGGAGAGCTATCATCTGTTGTAAATGCTACTGATAAAAATAATGTGGTTAATTGTAAGGAAGGCGCTAGTAACGCCGCGCAAATTAATTGTGCTGCAAGCGTTTTTGCTAAATACGACTATATTGTTTTAAATCTTGGTTTACAAGTGCATCGCTGTATTGATGGACATTGCTATGGTTCACTTAACTACGCTGTCAATAAAAGCATTATTGCTAAAGCTAAAAAACTGAATGCGCAATTAAAATTCTTTGGTACGATTAATGCCAAGGACCCTATCAATTTAAAACTAGATCCAGGTGCTAGCGACCCTCGTTTAGTTAACTTGATAGGTCTTACTGGTCTCTGGAAGGATATGGGAGCGTATGGCGTTTTTCTTGATAATTATAAACTTATTGAATCGAAAGATGGAGGAAGCTACATTAATAATATACATGCGAGCTGTTATCCGTCAATCAGTAACGCCGGTGACTGCACCTTATTAAGGATGTCAGTGATGCTTTATTTGAAGAATGTCAAAAAAGTAGTTGGCCCAGAGGCTGGAGGCTTCCGCTTGGCGTTTGGAGGATATAATGGAGGCAAGAACGACTACTTTCTTTACGGGGATTATCAGTATAATAATAGTAAATACGTTTCAGCTAAAGAGTGGCGTGGTGAAATAAACAATATTCACTGGGCCCAGAAGGAACGCAGCAAAGCTGGCCGGTCGTTTAATGTCAAATTCTTAGCTTTATCTACGGGTAAATTGAGTGATAAACCTTCCAATTATGCCTGGTATTCAGCTGTAATGGATCAATTTGATGGGATTGGCTGGAAGAATTTTTCTGCTGATAAAAATACGATTGTTTTACCTGTTTATCCTGCCGTTGACATAGGTAAAGGTTTTATGAGCGCGGTGCTTGTGGATAAAAATGGGCGATTTTATCGTTTAACGGATACAGGGCAACTTTATGTTGATACTAAAACACATGATGCCGGATTCACTGAAAAAAAGACTGATCCACCGATTAATCCCCGTGACTATAATTTTTACGCGGTGGATATTCCAACGATAAATAAATTACCTTTTGTGCATTACTTTGGTGCAGGTGTTGCTTGCGAAGGTAACAAAGTTGCTTTATTATTTACTAGCAATATAAAATCTGTAGCGAGGAAGGTGGAAGGCGTAGAGACAGTGACTGTTAATTGGCGCTATCTTAAAAATACGCCAGTATGCACTAACCAACCTGTTGATACAGGACGCAGCTTTTACTTTGATAACAAGCTTAACCAATTTGTTACTTCTTATAAAGATAAGCAGGGTGTTCTCGTTGATTTGCCATTTAAGTTTGAGCCACCTGCTGGCATGCAGTGTAAGTGGATTACCGACGAGGTTAATAAACTAGATCTTACTCACAAAGCACTTTATTGCTATAGAAAAAAACCATAAGGAAATAAAATTTAATGAAAAA
>JAESTO010000052.1 GCA_016763565.1 Gammaproteobacteria bacterium
CACTTCTAAGGCACGTTGAATACGTTGTGAATCATTCGGATGAATGCGTGCAGCTGCGGTAGGATCAACCTGTCGCAACGTCTCACCTAAAGCAATCAAACCTTGTTGTTCAATAATGCGCGTTAATTTTTTGCGAATAGTTTTATCAGCGGCAGGTAATAACGATAAACCCTGTTGCAATGCCCGAAAATATAGCATGGTGCCGCCAACTAACAAGGGTATACGCCCTTGCATAATAATATCGCGTATTTCTTGCTTGGCATCTTGACAAAATTGTGCGGCTGAATAACTGGTAGCCGGATCACACATATTAATTAAACGGTGAGGGTAACGTTGTAAAGTAGCCGCATCAGGTTTGGCCGTACCGATATCCATGCCGCGATAAATTAATGCGGAATCAACACTGATAATATCACAAGGAAATGCATCACATAGTTTCAATGCCAACGCTGTTTTTCCTGAGGCGGTTGGTCCCATCAAACAAATTATTTTTGAATTATCTATCATGCTGAAAAGTTAATGGAGTATAATTCGCTTCCAAGCATCTTTGATATTTTTATTTTGCTCAATGAATACTTCCAATTGCCGCAAGATAGTATTCATGTCATTTTTATCAAGATTTTTTTGAGCTGAGTGACTAGCGAATGAAGCTAAGGTATTGATGATGTCATCATCATCGGCTAGTTGTAAAAATAAACTGACGATATCTGCCTGCTGCAATAATGCGGGTAATTCACGAATGCTAATATTACCGGGTCCTATTTGTTGATACTTAATGCCTAAATTTTTTAGCCGCGACTCACTTTGTTCAAGTTTTTCTAATTGTTTCATCGACAATTTAACGGTCACCGGCAATAATAATGGTTGTGCAATTAATCCTTTATGCTTATCGGCTAACATAAGTTTCTCAGCAAAAATATATCTCTGTGCTAATTGCTGATTAACGATCACCAACCCTTGATCATTTTCAGCAAGAAAAAATTGCTTGCGCAACGGTAACAATGCCTCGCCCAATATACCTATGGTAAGGGGCACCGGACACTGCTGTTCAGCTACAGTGTAACGCGCTCTACTTTCATTAATACCTTTAAATGAATGAGATACGGAACCTGCCGGCTGATAAGCTGTGGTCTTTAGCCCCGCTGTATTTGTCGTATATGAAATATTTTTTTGTGGAATTTTTTCATTAATAGCTGGCGATATTGTCGTATCAACAGTAATAACCGCATGATGACTGTCAAGCTCAACGCTCGCTAATTCTTTCTTTAAAGCCTGTGATACAAAATCATGAACCCATCGCGATTCGTGAAAACGCACTTCATGTTTAGTCGGATGCACGTTTACATCAACACTGCCAGGATCACATTGTAAATATAAAACATAACCTAAATGACGACCCTCTGGCACAAAGCTCTGCGCCGCAACACGCACGGCATGGTTTAACACCTTGTCCTTAACAATGCGCCCATTAACAAAAAAATATTGTAAATCAGCATAAGCACGTGATGCATCTGGATTGCTTATCCAGCCAGTTAATGACAATCCTTCTGCTGCTGTTGAAAAATGTAAACTTTGTTTAACAAATGCTGGACCGCACACCTTCGTCAAACGCGTTTGTTGTTCTACTAATGAATGAGCCTCGGGCAAGTTAAATACTGTGCGATCATTGTGTTGAAAATGAATCGCAATATCAAAATGACTTAAGGCAATACGTTCAACAACATTTTCAATATGGGAAAATTCGGTTTTTTCTGTTTTTAAAAATTTACGGCGCACCGGTGTATTAAAAAACAAGTCACGTATTTCTATCGTGGTGCCTTGTGGATGGGACGCAACACTCAACTGTGGTTTTTCTACTTTACCAGCAGCTTGAATTTGCCACGCGTGTTGATCATCACAACACGAGATTAAATCTACTCGTGACACTGCACTAATGCTGGCCAAGGCCTCACCACGAAATCCCAAGCTAATGATATGAGCCAAATCTTCTTCACTGTGTAATTTACTGGTCGCATGACTCTCAAGTGCTAACGTTAAATCGTCAGGATGAATGCCGCTACCATTATCACGAATACGTATTAATCTGTTACCACCTTTTTCAATATCAATAATGATTTTGCTTGCTCGAGCATCAATACTATTTTCCAGCAATTCCTTGACGACCGATCCGGGACGCTCAATAACTTCACCAGCAGCAATCTGATTGGCAAGCAATGTTGATAGAGGGTTGATACGTGACAGCATAGCCTGGTATTCTACACAATCTTTTCAATTTGGTAACCATCATGCAGTCACTCAAAGATAAAACAGTCTTAATTACGGGTGCATCGAGCGGTATTGGCGAAGCTTGTGCTCAAATATTTGCCGAGCAAGGCGCACATTTAATTTTATGTGCACGTCGCACAGAGAAGTTAACCACACTGAGTCAAACACTCAGGCAACAATATAAGATTAATGTTTATCCGATTACTTTAGATATCCGCCATGCCAATGAAGTAAAAAAATGCATTAAACAATTACCCGAAAATTGGCAAACAATTGACATTTTAATTAATAATGCTGGTTTAGCGGCCGGAATGGACAAGCTCTACGAAGGCGATATCGAGGATTGGGAACAAATGATTGATACAAATATCAAAGGATTATTATATATTAGTCGAGCAGTTATTCCCTTGATGGTTGCACGAAATAGCGGCCATGTGATTAATATTGGCTCTATTTCAGGGCATGAAGTATATGCCGGTGGTGCAGTCTATTGTGCCACAAAATTTGCAGTAAACGCTATTAATAAAGCACTTAAATTAGATTTGCATGGCACACCGATTCGCGTCAGTTCGATTGATCCTGGCATGATTGAAACTGAATTTAGTTTGGTGCGTTTTAAACATGATGCCAATAAAGCTAAAAGCATTTATCAAGGGTTCACGCCTCTGGCAGCTATGGATATTGCTGATGCCGTTTATTATTGCGCATCACGCCCCGCCCACGTTAATATTCAAGAAATGCTTGTTTTACCCACCGCGCAATCGGCAACAGGCCATATTGCACGGAAAAATTAGGTCGTTAATTTAGAGAGATATCTTTATAATCATCTTCAAATTTGTTATAATCGCGACCGTTTTTACTCTTAAATGAATTTAATTATGAATCAGTTTGGAAATTTAACACTCTATGCAGCCACTAATGACTGCTATAGCCATCAAATTCGTATTGTCTTAGCAGAAAAGGAAACACCTGTTCATGTCATTCATATTGACAAACACAATCCAAGCGAAGATTTATTGGCATTAAATCCTTACAATACCTTACCAACATTAGTTGATCGCGATCTTGTATTGTATGATCAAGCTATTATTCTTGACTACCTTGAAGAACGTTTTCCACATCCACCCTTGTTCCCTATTTACCCTGCAGCAAAAGCAGAACGCGCACACTGATGCATCGCATAAAAACTGAATGGTATAATTTAGTAGAAATCATTCAAAATGTTGATGAAACCATTGCAGAGAAAACGCGCGCACAATTATGCGAGAGACTTATTGACATATCACCTTGGTTTGAAAAAATGCCTTACTTCATGAGTGAAGAATTTTCTTTGTTAGACTGCTATATTCTGCCACTATTATGGCGTTTACCTTATTTAGGCATTCACCTTAATGAAGCATCAGCGCTTGAGCAGTACCAACAAAAAATGTTTGCTCGACCATCGTTCCAAGTTAGCCTAAACAATGTAGAGCGTCATCTACGCTAAATTATGACTGAAGAAAAACAACTCACATCAACAAAACCCTACTTATTATGTGCCTTTTACCATTGGATCACGGACAATAAATGCTCGCCCTTTATTGTTGTGAATGCCGAAATGCCACAAGTCACCGTACCCGAGCAATATATTGAAGATGGCCGTATTATTTTAAATATTTCGCCAAGTGCTGTCGAAAAATTACAATTACCCAGCAAATCTAACAAACAAGTTATTGCCTTCGACGCAACATTTGAAGGCACAGAATGGTCAGTTCATATTCCTATTTTAGCAGTATTAGCTATTTATGCACAAGAAAATGGGCGTGGTATGGTCTTTATCGAAGAAAAAGGCGATGAGCAATCAGAGCCAACGCCGCAACCTCACACACAGCAAGCACTCCCAACGACTGAAAAGCCTAAGTTTAAATTAGTCAGTTCTAATAGCAAACTAAAAAAATGAATGCGCATCCTTGGTATTGAAACATCATGCGATGAAACGGCCCTTGCTGTTTATTGTTCACAACAAGGGTTACTTGCTCACCATCTCCATAGCCAAATTAAGCTACACCAAGACTATGGTGGCGTTGTTCCTGAGCTGGCATCACGCGATCATACGCGTAAAATTATTCCGCTGGTTCGCCAAACTTTAACAGCAGCAGGTTGTAAACTTAGCGATATTGATGGCATTGCCTACACTATTGGCCCAGGATTAGTGGGTGCACTCATGGTTGGTGCAGTATTTGGCCGCAGTTTAGCCTATGCATTGCAAATTCCTGCTATTGGCATTCATCATATGGAAGGCCACCTACTTGCTCCCATGCTGGAAGAAAAAAAACCCAGTTACCCTTTTCTTGCTTTATTAGTGTCTGGCGGTCATACCTTATTAGTTAACGTCAAAGCGTTTAGTCATTATCATATACTAGGTGAATCACTGGATGATGCCGTAGGAGAAGCTTTTGACAAAGTCGCAAAAATGCTTGGTTTACCTTATCCTGGCGGACCACAGGTTGCTGCATTAGCTGAGCAAGGTTGTCCACAACGTTTTCATTTTCCTCGCCCTATGACTAATCGCCCCGGATTAGATTTTAGTTTCAGCGGTTTGAAAACATTTACCATGAATACGCTTCACGATTGCCAGCATCCCTCGTCACAAACCGTATCAAAACAAGATAAAGCTGATATTGCTCGCGCTTTTCAAGATGCTGTAGTCGACACCTTAGCAATAAAATGCAAGCGTGCTTTGCAGCAAACGGGTTTAAAGCAACTCGTTATTGCCGGTGGCGTTAGCGCTAATCAAGCTTTGCGTGAAAAATTAAATGGGTTACAGCATGAACTGCGCGGCGAGACATTTTATCCTCGCCATGAATTTTGCACAGATAATGCTGCATGATAGCTTATGCAGGTTGCCAACGCTTGCAAGCTGGCCAACACGATGATTTAGGTATTGATGTTAAACCACGTTGGAGTCTGTCGGAATTAACGTGAGTAAATTGATATAGCGCTCACGAGTCTTTTCATCTAACAGTGTCAATTAAGCAATATATTTTTATAGATCTGTTCTCAATATACAGGAATATTCATGCATAGCATTGCTCCCGTCAGCCATTGGCATAGTTCATTTTTTTGAAATAAGTTACCCAACCAACGATACTATTTTTCTAATACATTCGTCATGAAGAAGTCCACATGTATTTTTAGTTGTTGCACTCTAGCATTAATGACAATGTCTGAAAAATTCATTTTACAGACAATCTACTCGCTGCATTTTATTCAATTGAAATTATACCGCCATTTACTTATTCGTCGAGCCATAACAATGCTCTACCCATTTAAATACACCGATAAAAACGCTATTAAGCAATAAATAAAATCCACCGGCCAATAATAAAAAGGGTATGGTCATATAAGTTTGACCGATAATACTTTGTGCCGTACCGGTTAACTCCAATAAAGTAATCGCACTGGCTAACGATGTGGCTTTTAATACCATGATGACTTCATTGGAATAAGCTGGCAAGGCTAAACGCATGGCATGCGGTAAAATAATTCGTCGATACATCAGCCATGTTGACATCCCCATGGCATAACACGCGGCCACCTGCCCTTTCGGAATGGCGCGAATAGAACCCACTAATAATTCTGTAGTATAAGCTGCTGTATTTAATCCTAATGCCATGACAGCACAAAAAAAAGGTTGTTTGAGTAAGGGCCATAACACGCTGTGTTGCAACCATACAAATTGGCCAAGTCCATAATAAATAATGACAATTTGTATTAATACCGGTGTGCCACGAAAGACAAAAATAAATGTTTTGAATGGCCCACACCATCGACTGGTTTTTTTCAGTGTCAATACAAAAGCCATAATAATCGCTAACAGTATGCCAACAGCTAATGCGCAGCTCACTAATTCAATCGTGCAAAACATGCCCTTGAGCATCGCCGGTAAATATTGTTGTAGCATTTGCCAATCCATTAGTCATGCCTCATAGCAGAGCGTTGTGTAGCATAGCGCAATATAATCATCGATAGCGATGTTAATGCTAAATAAATAGCTCCTGCCGTTAAATAAAATATAAAGGGCTTTGCCGTTGCAGCACTTGCCACATGAGTAGCACTCATTAAATCGCTTAAACCAATGAGTGACACAATGGCGGTATCTTTAATTAATACTAGCCATAAATTACCAAACCCGGGTAAAGCATAATGCCACATTTGTGGCAAAGTAATGCGCCAAAAACATTGCCCTGCGGTAAAACCGTAAGCTCTAGCAGCAATCAATTGCCCCTGTTCAATGGCAAGGTACGCGCCGCGCAAAGTTTCAGCTAAATAGGCAGAAAAAATGAATGCCAATGCCAACGCACCTGAGAAAAACGGACTCACATTGACATAGCTTCCCCATAATTTAGCAAGCACGATAGTACCGGCAAAATAAACCATAAAAATAATGAGCAATTCGGGCAAGCCACGAATGAAAGAAGTGATAATTTCAGCAATAATATAACACACTTTATTGTTTGACAATTTTGCTAAGGCAAATAAAAAGCCTAACAATGTGCCAAACAATAACGCAGTAAATGCTAGTTGGATAGTAACCCAAGTACCTGCTAGTAATTGTGGTAAATAACCGTATAACATCTACTGTAAATTAATAACGTGCAATGATTTTTTTATACACGCCATTTTTTTTAATGGCATTAATTGCATGGTTTAATTTAGCAAGTAGTTGATCATTACCTTTACGAACGGCAATACCATAGCCAGCAGCAAAGTATTTTTCTGAATGCACCACATGTTTAAGAAAAGCATAATTCTTATTATTGCCGTCTTGCAACCATGCACTGATCACGGGCTGGTCAGAAAATACCGCATCAATACGCCCTGCTGTTAAGTCTAAAAATGCTTGTTGGATACTGCCATATAATTTAATTTTTATAGTATCACCATAGGTATGTTGCAGATAAAATTGCATCGTATTACCTAGTTGCACACCCATTGTTTTATGCCGTAAACTTTTTTTATCCAGTGTAAAACCAGGATTTTTTCTTGCAACAAAACGTGCCTGCGCAAAATAATAGGGTTGTGTAAAAGCAACTTGTTTAGCCCGTGCTATAGTAATATTCATGGCACCAAAAATAACATCAAATTTACCTAGTTTCAAGCCCGGAATTAAACTATCCCACGGTGCATTAACGAAATGACATTTTACTTTCATTTGTTGGCATAATGCTGTAATAATATCAATATCTAAACCTTGCATAGTACCTTGCGTATTCATTGTTTCGAAGGGTTTGTACGTCGCCTCAGTTGCAATGTCAATGTGTTAGCGTTGGCGCTAACGCCTAGTACACACAAACAAAGCAGTAATAAATATTTTTTCACGATGACCATTAGATAGGGCTCCTCAAATTGTAGAAATAAATTGGCTAAATCGTGTAGATTTACCCTCAGAAAATAATTGTTGTGCGCTACCTTCAGCCACTATCTGCCCAGCGTCCATGAAAATAATGTGATCCGCAACTTGTTTAGCAAACTCCATTTCATGCGTTGCAACAATCATCGTTTTCCCTTCCATCGCTAATACTTTTATCACATTGAGTACTTCACCTACCCTTTGTGGATCTAACGACGCGGTTGGTTCATCAAATAATATCACCTGTGGTTCCATCGCCAAAGCTCGAGCAATGGCCACACGCTGCTGCTGGCCACCTGATAGTTGTCTAGGATAAGTATCCGCCTTATTGGTTAAACCCACTTTAGCCAACAACGTCTTTCCCTTAATAAGCATCTGCTGTTTATCATGTTTTAGAACATGAATAGGTGCTTCAATAATATTTTGTAGAACCGTTTTATGTGACCACAAATGAAATTGCTGGAATACCATACTCACCTGGCGGCGTAAATTTAGTACTTGTTGTTGGCAACTTGGCACACGAGGTTTTTTATGCCAGCGAATAGCCTCGCCAGCAAAGATAATCTCACCTTGCTCTGGCGATTCCAATAAATTTAAGCAACGCAACAATGTACTTTTCCCCGCGCCACTAGGCCCAAGCAACGCTATCACTTGTCCGCTATAAGCTTGTAAAGAAATATCGTCTAACACCTTTTGCTGAGAAAATTGCTTGCTAAGGTGCTCCACGCTAATAATCACTTGATTCATCGTTCGCATTTAATCACACAATACATATTTATGCAAGATAATTGCATAAATATGTATTGTAGTTTATAATCCACTGATGAATAAAGGCGAGCAAACTCCCATCAAAACCCTAGCCGAGTTGCTAACGCATGGTCAGACAGGCACCCAAACAGAGCTATGTGACGCATTGCAACAAAAAGGCTTCCTGGTGACGCAATCAACTATTTCACGTTTGCTACATAAATTGGGTGCTGTAAAAATCAAAGGCACGAAAGGACAAAGCACTTATCGCATTCCTCATGACAGGCCACCGACTCGGCTCATTGAACCACTCAGTAATTTAATCCTTAGTATTACACACAATAATCATTTAATTGTTATTCGTACGCACCCTGGCTCAGCACCACTCATCGCTCACGTCCTTGATACCTACCAACCTGCCAATACGCTGGGTAGCATTGCTGGTGACGATACTATTTTCATTGCACCAGAAAATTTAGCCACAATTGATAACACATTGGCACAAATTGAAGATTTCTTGACGAATTAAGTTTCCTAGTCACGCAGAAATTGGCATAATAGCGACTATGAATCTGTTGTTGAAGTCATCGGTTAACACCGACGACCAAAACCTGATTTTTCGCTTACCTATTGATAATTCTATTGTATATTGATTACAATAGCTAAAATGTAGAGCAGCCCATAGCTACCCTATTTTTAATTGAGACTAATTTATGAAAAACACTTATATTGAAATTTTAAATGAAAACAAAGCACTTGATATTTGCTCGCTGGATGTGAGCCAATTAAGCTCTATGACAGAAAACATGGTTATTTGCACCGCAACATCAAATCGACACGGCAAATCGTTAGCAAATAAATTAGTTGAAAAAGCTAAAGATATGGGTAATCAACCCTTAGGTGTCGAAGGCTTAGATGAAGCCAGCTGGATTTTGATCGATCTCAATAATGTTATCGTACACATTATGCTAGCCGACACCCGTAAATACTATCAGCTAGAAAAGCTATGGACGCATCCGTCTCAATAACATGAAAATTAATCTTATTGCTATTGGCAACCGTATGCCAATCTGGGTTAATAAAGCTTATCAAACCTATGCAACACGTTTACCACATGATAATCAACTCAATCTTATTGAAATTGCTACCAGCAAACGCACAAAAAATTGTGTTATTAATAAAATTCTCATTAAAGAAGGAGAACAAATACTCGGGGCAATAGAGAAACGAGATAAAGTTATTGCCCTAGACGAACGCGGCAAATTATGGAATACTTTGCAGCTAGCTGAACAACTGCAACAATGGCGTGAACAAAGCAGTTATGTTACATTATTAATTGGTGGCCCAGATGGCTTGGCCGAATCTTGTAAGCAACGAGCGAGTGAGCATTGGTCATTGTCACCACTGACTCTGCCCCATCCACTGGTGAGAGTTATTGTTGCTGAACAGCTTTATCGCGCCTGGACTATTATCAATCACCATCCCTATCATCGACAATGAGGCAACGACTCTCGATACATAACGTACATAGACAAAAACAATTATTTCACCGCCGTGTTTTTATAGTCACGATACTCATTACCTGTTTAACGCTATTACTCATTAGCCGATTAATTTATTTGCAAATTTTTCAGCATGCCTATTACACAACCTTGTCACGTGATAATAGCATTAGCCTCATTCCTATTACACCATCACGAGGACTTATTTATGATCGCAACAATCATCTCATTGCTGAAAATATACCCGTGTTTAGTCTCGATGTTATTCCAGAACAGGTAACTAACTTATCCCAAACCATACAACAATTAAAGAAAATTATTCATTTAAATAATAGAAGCATCAAGCTCTTTTATCGGCAATTACATCAAAAACGTAAATCCGATGAAATTCCTTTGAAAATCAAACTAACACCCACAGAAGTCGCAAAATTTTCAGTCAATCGTTATCAATTTCCTGGGGTCAAAATTAAAGCACGTTTAATTCGTTATTACCCTGAGAATAATGCACTCGTTGACATACTCGGCTATACCGGTCGTATCAATCAACAAGAATTAAATCAGCTTAATAAAAGCAATGACATAAATAACAACTATATTGGCACTAACTATATCGGAAAATTGGGCATCGAAAAATTTTTTGAACCTGAACTGCATGGTCAGGTTGGTTATCAGCAAGTAGAAATTAACTCCGTTGGCCGCATAGTCCGCGTATTAAAAAAAATGCCCGCAATTGCTGGTGATACCCTTCATCTCACTATTGATACTGCGTTGCAAAAAACTGCTGTAAAAGCCATGAAAGATTATCGTGGTGCCATTATTGTACTTAATCCTAATAATGGCAATATACTAGCCATGGCCTCTAATCCAAGTTATAACCCTAATTTATTTGTGCAAGGAATCAGTAATAAAGCATTTAATCATTTACGCACATCTCCTGATCAACCACTCTTTAATCGCACTATTCGTGGACAATACCCGCCGGGTTCGACACTCAAACCCTTTTTTGCTTTGCAAGGTTTAGCTAGCAAAACTGTTCGTGCAGGCTTCACTATTAATGATCCAGGATATTTTCGAATCAATGATCATTCGCGTCGCTATCGAGATTGGAAAGCGCATGGCCAAGTGAATTTGATCGCGGCTATAGAA
>JAESTO010000053.1 GCA_016763565.1 Gammaproteobacteria bacterium
AAAGAAGGTTATGAAATCATTAAACTGTTAGCTAAACAGCCGCAACAGGTGGAACCATTTAAACAAGTGCAAGCAATTATCAGCAAAGCGTATAGGCAACAAAAAGCGCAACAACAATTTGCTGAGCATAAAGAGCAATTAGCTAACCTAAGTTTTGAAAATCCTAATTCATTGCAGGAGGCGGCGGCGCAATTACATTTGGTGATTCATACGACTCCGTGGTTTACGCAACAAGGTAGTCAAGGTGTGTTAGCGTATCCTCAAGTGATTAAAGTGGCTTTTGGCGAGGAAGTACAGGCCGGTAGTAATAGCGATATCATTTTACCTAAACCAGGTGTTGCCTTGGTGATACGTATGATCAAGCATCAGGTAGCTACTGTTAAACCACTGAGCCAAGTATCGGTAGCCATTAAACAAACCTTGCTACAGCAAGCGATGCGCAATAAAGCATTGACTATAGCAACACACATTGCACAACAAATACAGCAGGGTAAAAGGGCGAAAACTTTGTTACAGCAGTACCAATTGCAATGGAAAGCACCCATGACAGTGCGACGTAATCAGAAAAAATTCGATAAACAAATTCTACAAGCTGTATTTACTTTGCCACGACCCTCGGTTAAGCATACTCGTGTTAAGATTGTTTCATTAAACGTGGGTGATGCAGCTGTGGTGATGGTAAGTCAGGTTAATGAGAGCAAACTACAGCTAAATAAAAAGCAACAGCAGCACTATCGGCAGCAATTACAATCAACGCTGTCACAATTAACTTTAGCGGAATTGCGCAGTTATTATCGCAAGCAGGCTAAAATGACGATTAAGAAATAATTATTGAGGTATAAAACTATGAGTTGGCTTGAAAAATTAATTCCTAAAATCTTGAGTAATCAAGATAAAAGAGGCGTACCAGAAGGTTTATGGATCAACTGTTCGTCGTGCAAAGCCGTGCTTTATCGTGCTGAATTGGATCGTGCTTTGTATGTTTGTCCTAAATGTTGCTACCATATGCGTGTTAGCGCAAGACAACGTTTGGGTTTTTTCTTAGACAACAACCAGCCTTGTGAGGAAATTGCGGCGGATATTGAAGCTGTTGACGTGTTGAAATTTAAGGATATTAAACGTTATAAAGATCGCCTGAGTGCTGCTAAAAAGAAAACGGGTGAAAAAGAAGCTTTATTAGTTATGCGTGGCAAAGTACATGATGTGCCAGTGGTTGCTAGCGCCTTTGATTTTGCCTTTTTAGGTGGCTCGATGGGTGCTGCACTCGGTGAACGTTTTGTGCAAGGGGTTAATGTTTGCTTAGAGCATAATTTACCGTTGATCAATTTTTCTGCTAGTGGTGGTGCACGTATGCAAGAAGCATTAGTGTCTTTGTTTCAAATGGCGAAAACCAGTGCTGCATTAGCTAAATTAGCAGAAAGAAAACTGCCTTTTATTTCAGTATTGACTGATCCTACCATGGGCGGTGTGTCAGCCAGTCTGGCGATGTTGGGCGATATCATTATTGCTGAACCTAATACGTTGATTGGTTTTGCTGGACCACGTGTTATCGAACAAACGGTGCGAGAAATCTTACCCGAGGGCTTTCAGCGTAGTGAATTTTTACTTGAGCATGGCGCGATTGATATGATTGTACATCGTAAAGATCTACGTGGAATAATTGCACGTTTACTCAATAAATTACGCAACCATGCTAGAACACAAATTGCAGCAGCATTACCTGAGTCGGATGATGTCATTAAAAAGCAAGCGTAATTTTGCTGATTGGTTAACGTGGTTAGAACAGCAATACCCTAAAGAAATTGATTTAAGTTTAGAACGCATAGCGCAAGTTGCTAAACAGTTGCAATTAACCACATTTCCTTTTCCTGTCATCACGGTTGCAGGTACTAATGGCAAAGGTTCAAGTGTTGCTATGTTAGCTGCTATCTATCAGGCAGCAGGTTATCGAGTGGCTACCACAACATCCCCCCACTTATTGCGTTTCACTGAACGTATGTGTATTAATGGGCAAGAATTATCGGAAGATAGGTGGTGTGAGGCATTTTCTAACGTTGTAGATGCTTGCCATGAAATTAAGCCAACGTATTTTGAGTATGCTATCTTGGCGAGCTTGTGGTTAATGCAACAAGCGTATCAGCAACAAGGCTTGGATGTGATTATCTTAGAAGTAGGCTTGGGCGGACGCTTTGATGCGGTGAATGTGGTTGAGCCTGATATCGCTGTTGTTACCAGCATTGCCATCGACCATGTACGATTTTTAGGCGATAACCGTGAATCCATTGGCCGAGAAAAAGCGGGTATTTTTCGTGCTAACAAGCCAGCGGTTTGTGGGGAGCCCGATGTGCCGGACACTATCTATGATATGGCTAATCAATTATCAGCGCCCTTGTTTTGTCAAGGTAAAGATTTTTCTTACACTATTCAAGAAGACTCTTGGAGCTGGCAGAATAATCACGGCAAAATAACGACGCTCCCATTGCCACAATTGCCGATACAAAATGCTTCAACGGTATTGCAAACCATTGATTTATTGCAGCAGCGTTTACCCGTGAAACGTGCGGCAATAAAAGAAGGCTTAGCCTTAGCTCACGTTCCAGGACGATTTCAAATTGTTGAAGGTGATGGTGATGTGCAAACCGTATTAGATGTCGCTCATAATCCACATTCCGCAGAATACTTACAGCAAAAATTAGTAACGTATGGGCAACCGGTCAAGCGTTTGTTTGCCGTGGTTGCTATGTTGCAAGACAAAGATATTCTTGGCACATTATCTGCTTTACAGCATAGTTTTCATACATGGTATGCCGCGGGTTTGCCCCAACAGCGTCGCGGCGCAAGCGAGCAAACAATTAAGCAAACATTAGAGCAATTATCAGTTGCAAATATCCAGAGTTTTGCTACAGTAGCGCAAGCTTATCAGCAAGCACAAGCGGTCGCGCAACCAGGTGATGCGATTATCGTCTTTGGTTCATTTTATACTGTCGCTGAAATATTAAGATTATTAGGAATGACATGACTTCTTTAAAACAACGTATTATTGGCGCCATCGTTTTAATCGCATTGGCTATTATCTTTTTGCCGATACTTTTAAATAATGCGCAGAACAAACAACCAGCTTTGAATAAAATGACAGCACGACCCGCCAAACCAATCATTAAATTTATTAAAGCAAAGGATATCGCAGATAATAATATCCAGGTAATTCAAGCAACACCAAGCATTAATAATCAAACCTCTGTGGCTAAAGAAAATATGCCTTCGTTAGCCAAAGGGCAAGCTTGGGTGGTGCAATTGGGTGCATTTTCCAGTGAGTCCAACGCCAATAAATTATTGGCTCGATTACGCCAACAAAAATTTCCAGTTTATCTGCACTATAACAATGCGATGTATCATGTCTACGTGGGGCCAGAAACCGATCGCAGTAAAGCGCAGGTTTTATTGAAAACTATAAAAGACAAAACAATGCTGCAAGGGCAAATTATTCATTATCAACCATTGAAACCTTAAGAGGATTTATTATGAGTATAGGTGATATCAGTTTAAATTGGGCTGACTATATTATTTTGGCCATTATTTTAATTTCACTGATTACCGGTGTGATGCGTGGTTTTTTGCGTGAGGGGATTTCATTATTAACCTGGTTAATATCACTGTTAGTCGCTATTTATTTTTCTTCTCGTTTTGCTGAACAACTCACTAATTATGTTCATAACGATTCATTACGTACCGGAATAAGTTTTGTCAGTTTATTTATTGTCGTTTTTATTGTTGGGATGTTAATCAATCATGTCATTGGTAAACTCATTAAAGACAGCGAATACAATCGTGCAAATAACTTTCTTGGTGCTATTTTTGGTGCAGTACGAGGCGTCATCATTGTACTACTGTTGGTGTTAATGATTAATATGACGAATATTAATCAAACACAGTGGTGGCAGCAGTCAAGCTTTATTCGTTATTTTACGCCAATATCACAGTGGTTACATGACCAACCAGTTCAAAAAATTCGCAATAAAATTTCTCATCGTAGGTAAAGATATATGTGTGGTATCGTTGGTATTTTAGGCCAAAAAAATATTAATCAAGAACTCTATGATGGATTAATTACTTTACAACATCGTGGTCAAGATGCAGCGGGCATTATGACTTGCCAACAAGATAAATTTTTTTTACATAAAGGGAATGGTTTAGTACGCGATGTGTTTCAGACGCGCCATATGCTGCGTTTACAAGGCAGCATGGGTATCGGTCATGTGCGTTATCCCACGGCGGGAAGTAGCGATGAATCAGAAGCGCAACCCTTTTATGTGAACTCACCCTATGGCATTAGCTTAGTTCACAATGGCAATTTAACCAATGCTGCCCAGCTCGACATCACCAAGGATGCCAGTAACTATCAAGCTGCTCTGGATGTGATTTCAAAGGAGTTCCCATGGACCAAACCGTACGAACT
>JAESTO010000054.1 GCA_016763565.1 Gammaproteobacteria bacterium
ATAAAAACAATGCGCGTAACAGACTGATGATGAGAAATACGAATCGTTTCTAGTCGCGTGGGTGATGCCGCATAACTGTTAGCGATGGCAAACATAAACATACCCAACAATAATATTTTTTTAATCATCGTTTGCCCTACTAATCTGCTTAACAATATTATTACCCTTATCAGTATTGGCCAGCAATAATAATTCACGCTGATGATCCAAAATTTTTATCTCACAGATTATATCGGCAATAGGTAAATAACCTTCACCGTATTCAGGCCATTCAATAATACACAACGTGTGTTCTTTAAAATAATCACGCATACCAATGTGTTCTAATTCTTGTGCATCACTTAACCGATATAAGTCAAAGTGATACACATCAATCGTCGGAAAAGCATAATGTTCTACCAACGTATAAGTTGGACTTTTTACAACACCTTGATAAGCCAATGCTCGTAACATACCTCGTGTCAAGGTGGTTTTACCTGCGCCTAATTGACCTTGTAAAAATATTGTTGGATACGTTGCTTGACTAACTTGCATTAATTGTCTGCCAAAGTTAAGCATTGCTTGTTCATTAGTTAATATCATCGAAAAAAATGCTTGCGATAGTAAGTTAATTCATGAATGGAATCCTTAACATCATCTAACGCAATATGTTTTCCTGCTTTGGTTAAATTAGTTAACAACTCAGGTCGCCAGCGCTTTATTAATTCTTTGATTGAACTCACATCCAAATTACGGTAATGAAAATAGCATTCTAAACGTGGCATTTCACGGTATAAAAAACGACGATCTTGGCAAATACTGTTACCACACATAGGCGAAGCACTCTCTGGTACATATTGGCGCAAAAAATCCAACGTTGCTTGTTCAGCTTGTGCTAATGTTACCTGACTACTACGCACCCGCTCCAATAATCCTGAATCGCCATGATGACGTTGATTCCATTTATCCATACGTGATAATGTCTCATCACTTTGATAGATAGCAAATACCGGTCCTTCAGCTAAAATAACTAACTCCTTATCTGTTACCACCGTAGCAATTTCAATGATGTTATCGCGGGCAGTATCTAAGCCTGTCATTTCTAAATCAATCCAAATTAAATTTTCGTTATTCATGTGTCGTGGTTATCCAATCAGTAAAAATGGTGCTATTATAACGCCCGCCGTCACTATAGAGAATACCCATGTTACTTAATATCATTTTTATTATCTTAGCTTATATTATTGGCTCTATATCCAGCGCTATTCTTGTCTGTAAAATGAATGGCTTGCCTGATCCCCGCAGCCAAGGCTCAGGTAATCCTGGCGCAACCAATGTGTTGCGTATTGGTGGTAAAGGGTTAGCCGTCACCGTATTGCTACTTGATACGTTAAAAGGCATCATTCCCGTCATTATTGCCAAATTATTTGGCCTGAGCGATTTACTTATTGGTTGTGTTGCCCTAGCTGCCGTTATTGGCCATATCTACCCTTTATTCTTTAAATTTCAAGGTGGCAAAGGTGTAGCAACAGCCATTGGTACATTTATTGCTATTTCATGGTTACTGGGCTTAGCCTTTGCTATTACCTGGTTAATCGTCGCCGCGATATTTCGTTATTCTTCACTAGCCGCTCTCGTGGCGATTGTGTTAATGCCTCTTTATGCTATTTGGTTAGCAGGCGTGGGCTATATCATGCCATTACTCATCATCGCAATACTTACCATTTATCGTCACAGAACCAACATTAAACGATTATGTAATAAAACGGAACCTAAATTAGGCAAAAAAACATAACGCTCGAAAACAAATGCATTACGGATTATGATAAAGTAACTAAATCTCAATGAACGACTATCTACACCGAGGAACTTATGAAATTATTGTCACGCACACTACTATTGATTATGGCATGTTTGCTTTTTCCGCTTAATCTACAAGCAGCAGAGAAATCACTTTTAACACCGACTCCTCAGGCAGAAGCTGCCACGCAAGCACATCCTACACCCTCAACCAAACCCAGTATACCTACACCCTTGGCTAAGCCCACGACGCCTACACCACCAGCCACCCCCATAGCTCAAGCAAGCTCGACCCATACCAACCCCGCTTATCTGCTACCCTCAGCTCCAAACCTTAGTGCTACTAGTTATATACTCATGGATGCTAACAGCGGCAAAATTATTGCGCAAAAAAATGCTGATGTTCGCCATCCACCAGCAAGTCTAACCAAACTTATGACGTTATACCTTACCTTTAAAGGCCTAGCAACGGGGCAACTTCACCTTACGGATAAAGTTACCATTAGCAAAAAAGCCTGGAAGATCGGTGGGTCACGTATGTTTCTTAGAGTAGGCACTAAGGTATCTGTAGAAAATTTAATTCAAGGTGTCATTGTGGACTCAGGCAATGATGCTACCACGGCCCTTGCTGAATATGTTGGTGGTACAGAATCCGCATTTGTACAGCTCATGGATCAACAAGCACAAATACTTGGCATGAAAAATACCCATTACACCGATCCAACAGGCCTGCCTCATCCCAATCATTATTCAACAGCAAACGACCTTGCTGTATTAACGCAGGCAATTATTCAACGCTTTCCATCCTACTATCACTTCTTCTCTGAAAAATGGTTTTCATGGAATGGCATTCGCCAACCCAACCGCAACCGATTACTATGGCGCAACCAAGGCGTTGATGGCTTAAAAACTGGACATACTGAAGCCGCTGGTTATTGCTTAATTACATCTGCTAAGCAAAACAGCATGCGTTTAATTAGCATCATCATGGGCGCGCCAACCGATATGGCACGTGCCGAAGAAAGCCAGGCTTTATTAAGCTACGGATTTCGTTTTTTTCAGACCAAGCAACTGTATAAAGCCAATCAAGTCATCACAATCACCCGCATCTATAGCGGCAAACAAAAACAGATTACCTTAGGCCTTAATAAGGACTTTGACCTTACGCTTCCTAAAATGGCATTTAACCATATTAAGATATCAATCGATGTTGATAAAACTATTAAAGCACCGATTAAAAAAGGCCAACAACTGGGCACTATCATTATTCAGACTGATCATAACATTCTAATTAAGCAACCTTTGGTTGCCTTGCAAGAAGTACCTAAAGGCAGTTGGTGGCGACGGTTCATCGATTGGTGCATTCTATTATTTCATTAAGCTATAAAAAATGACTACAGTTTATTTAAATGGTAACTATATCGATCGCGATCAAGCCAAAGTTTCGGTGCTCGATCGCGGCTTTTTATTTGCCGATGGTGTTTATGAAGTTATCCCAATTTACCAAGGTAAATTATTACGTGCCAATGAACATTTACAACGCTTACAAAATAGCCTAGCCGCGATTGAATTATCTTGCCCCTTAAATAATAACGATTGGCATGCTATTTTCAAACAATTACTAGCACAATATCCGCACCCCGGTGATTATCAAATATATTTGCAAATTACCCGTGGCGCGGCTAAAGAACGCACCCATATATTGCCCATCCCTGCTATTTCACCAACTATCTATGTGCAAATTACGCCATCAAAAACTTTATCTGCTAAGCAGTTACAACAAGGCCTAAGCGTTATCACTGCTCCCGACATTCGTTGGCAATATTGTTTTATAAAATCTATTTCTCTGCTACCCAATATCCTGATCCTGCAACATGCTAGACAACAAGGTGCTGATGAGGCTATCCTTATTGCCAATGGCCACGTGACTGAAGCCACTGCTAGCAATGTGTTTTGCGTGAAAAATAATCTTATTAAAACACCCGCAAAACAAAAAAATATTTTAGGCGGCATTACCCGTGATTTAACCATTGAAGTAGCCAAGCAACACCATATCCCCTGCGAAGAAACCACGGTGACTGAGCAAGACCTAAATGATGCCGATGAAATTTGGTTAACCAGTTCTAATAAAGATATTGCACCGGTTACCCAACTGAATGGCACTCCCATTAATGGCGGAAAAATTGGTCCGATGTGGCATGTTATGAGCAAACATTTTGAACGTTACAAAAGATCATTATTATGAAAAAGGACGACTATAATACAAAAGATATCGATAACCATAGCGAACTATTAAAATTCCCCTGCGATTTTCCTGTTAAAGTATTTGGCAAAGCCAGTGAAGCATTTGAACGTGAAGTGTTGCAAATTTTTCATAATCATTTTCGCGACTTGACTGAAGGTAGTTTGCAAATGCGCCACAGCAAAGATAACAACTATCTGTCAATGACAGTTACGGTTAAAGCCATTAGCAAAGCACAATTAGATACACTCTATCAAGAGCTGAGTGCCCACCAACGCGTCATTATGGCATTATAAGCTTGTGAAAATACAACAGCTTGGCCAGCAAGATTATCTTAGCACGTGGCAAGCCATGCGTACGTTTACTCACCAACGTACGCCACAAACTTGCGACGAAATTTGGTTTGTAGAGCATCCACCCGTCTTTACCCAGGGTCAAGCTGGCAAAGCTGAACACATTATTGATTCAGGTGATATTCCGATCATACAAAGCGATCGTGGTGGGCAAGTAACTTACCACGGCCCCGGACAAATTATTGCCTATTTACTCATTGATTTGCGCCGTGGCAAGTGGAAAATTCGCTCTTTCGTACACGCTATTGAAAACATAATCATCAAAACTTTAGCAGACTACGATATTACCGGCAACGTACGCGACAATGCACTCGGTGTTTATGTCAATGATGCTAAAATTTGTGCATTAGGTTTACGGGTACGGCATGGTTACTCTTATCACGGACTGGCCTTCAATATTAAGATGGATTTACAACCCTTTTCTCGCATTAATCCTTGTGGCTTTCATAACCTCGCCGTTACACAATTAAGCGATTTATGCCCTAATATTGACCCTGCAGAAGTGAGCTCCCGCTTGGCTAAATATTTGCAAGGCTTAACGACTAATGCCGATTATATAGAGTATACTCCCCGCGCTATATAAACCTAGGATTAAGAGACCATGCCACAAAATAATACCGCCATTATCGATCCGACCCGCAAACAAAAAGGCCGTGAAAAATTAGCGCGTATTCCTATTAAAATTGATAATTCAGCTACCAGACAGCGCAAACCGGCATGGATTCGTATTCGTTTAGATAACACCCCTGCCGTTGCTAATTTAAAAGAAAAATTACGTAAAAATAAATTAGTCACCGTATGTGAAGATGCTAGCTGCCCTAACCTAAGCGAATGCTTTAGCCATGGCACAGCAACCTTTATGATTATGGGTGATAAATGTACACGCCGTTGTAGCTTTTGTGATGTTGGCCATGGCCGCCCTGATGCACTTGATGCTGACGAACCACTTCGACTTGCTAATACTATTGCGGACATGCAATTAAAATATGTGGTTATTACCTCCGTTGACCGTGATGATTTACGTGACGGTGGCGCCGGTCATTTCGCTGCTTGTATACGCGAAATCAGAGCAAAAAACCCGCATATTAAAATTGAAATACTTGTACCTGATTTTCGAGGCCGCATGCAAAAAGCGCTTGATGCCCTAGCCCCCCACCTACCCGATGTCTTTAACCACAACATTGAAACCGCCCCACGCTTATATAAACAAGCACGCCCTGGTTCTGACTACGCTTGGTCGTTATCATTGTTAGCAACGTTTAAAAAGCGCTTTGCTGGCATTCCAACAAAATCTGGCATGATGCTAGGCCTAGGGGAAACCGATGCGGAAGTTGAGCAAGTCATACACGATTTACGTGCCCACGATGTTAATATGCTGACGCTTGGCCAATATTTACAACCCAGTCAATACCATATATCCGTTGATCGTTATGTACATCCTGATCAATTTAAACATTTTGCCAACGTTGCAAAAGCGGCAAGTTTTACCCATGTGGCTAGTGGCCCCTTGGTACGTTCGTCTTATCATGCTGACAAACAAGCAGCGGGGGATCTGGTCACATAGATTAAGTCGGTTACGCATGTGCATCATTGAAAGCATTGGCTCGCGCCGATACTTTTAACAAGTAAGCTGTTATCATTGACGGATAGACTTTTTAATTTCTAATGAAATTTATAACATGTTTGAATGGCTCAATCATATAATCCAATGGCTTCATACCCATCCTGAATGGGCTGGCGCATTTGCCTTTCTCTTTGCCTTTTTAGAATCATTAGCCATAGTTGGCTCATTTATTCCTGGCACAGCAACATTAACCTTGCTAGGTGGCCTTATTGGTGCTGGCATCATACCCGCCACCAGCATTTTTGTACTTGCTATTCTTGGCGCTATCGCTGGTGATGCCATCAGCTATTGGCTAGGCTATCATTATCACCAACAAATTCGCCAAATGTGGCCTTTTAATAGATACCCACGATTATTTACTAAAGGCGAAGATATGTTTGTAAAACACGGCGGAAAAAGCGTATTCTTTAGCCGCTTTCTTGGCCCTGTCCGTGCCTTTGTACCGCTTATTGCGGGCATGATGGATATGAAACCTAGCCGCTTTTATTTTGCCAATATCACTTCAGCTATCTGTTGGGCACCCTTTCATTTAGTGCCCGGTATTTTATTGGGCGCTGGGCTGGTGAAATTCTCTCGTGAACGTGCAGGCCATATTATTTTAGTTTGCAGTATTGCTATTGTCATCGGACTAATCGCCTGCTGGCTGAGTAAACGTTTATTTCATTTCCTTTATGCCAAGCTCGACCATGCGATTCAATACCGCTGGGAAAATACCCATATTAAATCACTCAAGTATTTATTAGCCGATCCACAACGGCCACATCATCATCGGCAA
>JAESTO010000055.1 GCA_016763565.1 Gammaproteobacteria bacterium
AATAAAAAAATTGTTTTTCATAAGCTCGCCAACCAATGTCTTTGCATGTTTTTTACGAAACGAACGTGTGAGCCCTTGTTCAGGACAAATGATCTGTAAAAAATCATTTTCTTTAGCCCCAACCAAGTACGCCTTAATTCTTACGGTTCTTAAGAGCCAATAATGATGCATACTACTCTCCTCATTAAATTTAGTATCTATACTTTTCAAACATAAAAAAGTGCTCAGACTAACTTAGCGTAAACGATACTAGTTCTGGCAATGTTTGATCGATCATAGGTCACTAAATTTTTAATCTAAAAAAATCTGTTTAAATATAACGATCTGAATAAGCAGGAACAAGGAACAAGACACAAAGGCTATTTTATAACTTGATTTTCAATCATTGATTGTTTATTAATCATAATCAGCAAAAAACAACAATACGCCTACAGAAATACCCCTAGGGAAGGAACGCAAAGATTATTAGTTCGTTGCCGTACTGCGATTAATTAATCCTTTCTTTATTAAAAAGCTTCTTGCTACTGCTGCTGGTGTCATACCGAGTAAATTAACGTCAGCATTTAATTTTAGCATACTTTTCTCATTAATAAAATTAAACAACGGTGCTAAGACATGACGGATTTGTGGATAAGCTGCTAATACAGCCGTGCGAATAACGGGTGCAGCTAAATAGGCAGGATAAAAGTGTTTATCATCACTTAATAGGACTAAATGATAAGCTCCAAGACGTCCATCGGTAGTAAACACTTCGATGACATCAACACTTTGGGTTTTGATGGCTTGATACAATAAATCGGGTTCCATTTGATAAATCTTAGAAAATTTTAGTTGGTAAGCTTTGCGTAACCCAGGCAAAGCATCCGCACGTTTAATAAATGCAGCAGGTGCTGCTAAGGTTAATTGCTTAGCAACTTTCGCTAAATCACTGAGTGTTTTTAAATGGTATTTTTTAGCCGTTGCTTGGCTAACGGCTAAGGTTTGTGAATTATTAAAACCAAACGGTTGAAGCCATGTTAAAGCAAACTGCCTTTGATAACTATGCTTAATACGTTGGTAGAGTTGTTTAGCTGGCAAATGAAAATCTTTGCGTTTTAAGACAACTAAGTAGGCTGTGCCAGTATATTCAGGATATAGATCAATTTTTTTATGCAACAATGCCTGTTGCATAACAGCGGTAGTTCCTAGACCCAATTTTTTCACCACCCGCAAATGTGTTTTAGCTCGAATTAAATCAACCATCATATTAGCAAGAATATATTGCTCAGTAAAATTTTTACTGGAAATAACAATCGTGTTTTTATCTTCGCTGATTAAATGTCGCCAGGTGTTAACCATTAAAAAACTTAACACAACAATAGGAATAATTAATAATACAATTAATTTACTATAGCTCCGTTTTTTACGTTGCCTTATTGAGCTAAATTTTTCTAGCTGTGCAATAAGAAAATCTACACTAAGCGCTAATAATGCAGTAGGAATAGCACCCAGCAAAATAAGCTTGGTATTATTCAACGCTAACCCTTGGGTAATAAAATCACCTAAGCCACCGGCACCGACAAACGCTGCAATGGTAGTAATACCAATAGCCATAGCTGCCGCAATACGTACCCCGGAAATAATAACTGGCATAGCTAATGGCAATTCAACTAACCATAATCGTTGCCAGCGCGTAAAACCTAAACCATCTGAGGCTTCAAGCATATTGTTTGGCACATTTTGCAAACCGGTAAAAGTACTACGCACTAGCGGTAACAAAGCATAAATCGTTAACGTAATAATCGTTGGCTTAAAACCAATACCTACCAATGGAATTAATAATGCCAATAAGGCTAGACTGGGAATAGTTTGAAAAATACTGACGATATTTAAAGCAAAATTACGTAATGTTCTAATATGTGCAATTAAAATGCCAATAGGGATGCCGATACAAGCCGCAATAATAATGGCTATACCCGATAAATAAATGTGCTGCAATAGATGTGTCCATAGCGGTATTGCATATAATTGTAAAAAAACAACTAAATCAGTCATGATTACTCGTCGCATAGTTAAGAAAATTTTCTACAAAAGAGGTCGCTGGACGTTGTAATAAATCTTCTTTGGTGCCCAACTGCTCAAGGCAACCCTGATGCATAATTGCAATACGATCAGCAAGACGAAATGCTTCATTAATGTCATGCGTAACAAAGACTATTGTTTTGTTTAACGTTTTTTTTAAGCGTAAAATTTCTTCTTGCAATATTGCTCGTGTCATAGCATCTAAAGCACCGAAGGGTTCATCCATTAATAAACAATGTGGATCAGCCGCCAATGCACGCGCTACACCCACACGTTGTTGTTGACCACCTGATAATTGCGCAGGATAACGTGATAAGTAATCTTGTGGTGCTAAGCCAGCAAGGATTAATAATTCCTCGGCACGCTGTCGACGTCGCTTTGCAGAAACACCCATTAAACGCAAAACAATACTAATGTTTTCTTCAACCGTAAAGTGGGGGAATAAATTGGTATGCTGAAATACATAACCGATTGAACGACGTAATACGATAGGATCTTGCTGTTTAATATTTTGGCCATTGACTTCAATAGTGCCTTGGGTTGGTTCAATTAAACGGTTAATCATTTTTAACACGGTAGTTTTACCACTGCCCGAAGAACCCAGTAATACTAATGTTTCACCACGATGCACGTGTAAGGAGAATTTCTTAACGACAAAGGTATGATTATCAGTATATGATTTGGAAATGTTTTGCAGTTTAATCATAATTTTTTTTCCATACGTCAAAATCACTGGCCCTAATTATAAGGTGTGTTGCTGTAGAAATAAAATTATAACATCATATGCTCCTCCTACTAAGATTTTGTATTATAGTTCAGAGTAGATCTGTTGATTGAGAAAAAACGCGTCTATTAACATGCAAAGAACATAGTAAGCGATGTATGTAATGTAACTTAACTTTCTAACCAATGGGGCACATAGCGCTGTGCTTTACGTAATTGACAATTATGTAAAGCTGATTTTTGATCAACCTCACTTAATAAGTGCCAAAATTTTTGCGAATGATTTAAGCATACCGTGTGACACAGTTCATGTAACATGATGTGCTCTACTAATGCAGATGGCAAAAATAATAATTTATCATTTAAATTAATATTTTTTTTTGCAGAGCAGCTGCCCCAACGTGTCGTTTGGCTGCGAATGCTCAGACGTGTATAGGTCAAACCACTTTCAACACTAAGCTCCGTCAACCACGGTGATAAAATAATGCGTGCTTGCTGTCGCAACCAAGATTTCAATACAGCGTAACATTTTTCTTGCTGGTTAATGTCGCCATAAACAATTAATTGCTCATTGGGCGAAACGGTTAAACCGGTCTTACCTAGTTGCTGTTGATAATGAATCGACCACGTTTGCTCTACCGCTAATAATTCGATGGTTGACGGTAATAAGGGTTCGTCTTGGTGGCATTCTGCTTGAACACGCTTTAACTGCCTTTCTAACCATAGACGTTTAGCCTGCACCATGGCCTCAGCTTCATGGTCAAGACAACGGTAAGGCAACACTACTTCAATATGCCCTCGTCGGGATATTTTTAAACAAATATTTTTGGCGCGTTTACTTTTACGCACCGTATAATGCGGTGGCCAACTACTGGTTTTACTCATAGGGGTAATTGTGGTAAAATTTTGGCAATTTTATCATAAACATAGTAACAATAATATTTTCCTAATGAGATTCATGCAATATGGTTAAGCAACGCACGCTAAAAAATGTCATTCGCGCCACAGGCGTTGGATTACACACCGGTAAAAAAGTTTATTTAACCTTGCGCCCAGCACCGATTAATACTAACATAATTTTTCGTCGTACCGATCAAAATCCTATCGTAGAAATTCCTGCGCTCGCTAACTCGGTTACTGATACGCGCATGAATACCACCGTGGGGCAAGACAACTGCCATATCTCCACTATCGAACATTTACTTTCTGCTATCGCAGGCTTAGGCATCGATAATGCCTATATCGATGTTAGCGCTGAAGAATTGCCTATTATGGACGGCTGTGCTGGACCTTTTGTCTTCTTGCTACAATCTGCTGGCATCATCGAGCAAAATGCTGCTAAAAAATTCATTCGCATTAAAAAAACCATCTCGGTAAAAGAAGACGACAAGTGGGCAAGTTTATCACCGCACGAAGGCTTTAAAGTCAGCTTCACCATTGACTTCGACCACCCTGTTTTTAAAGACCACCAACAAAAAGAAACCCTTGATTTTTCTAGCACCTCCTACGTCAAAGAAGTTAGCCGTGCCCGTACCTTTGGCTTTCTTTCACAATATGAATGGTTACGCGCCAATAATTTAGCCTTGGGTGGCAGTTTAGAGAATGCCGTGGTATTAGATGATTTTAAAGTACTTAATGAAGATGGCCTGCGCTATGAAAATGAATTTGTTAAACACAAAATTCTTGATGCCGTCGGTGATCTGTATTTACTAGGCCATAGCGTCATTGGCGCTTATGAAGGCTACAAATCGGGTCACGCATTGAATAATCAATTACTGCGGACCTTGCTGGCAGATGAAAGTGCCTGGGAAACCATTACTTTTAAAGAACCTGAGCAGGTACCTATTCGTTATATTCAGCCCGTTTTAGCTAGCGCATCATAAAAGAGCACATAAGGCATCCTCTAACACAGGACTTTTTTGCCCAAAATTAAGAACTTGACTACCGCCCCCGTGTAAACAACCAGCAAAAAACAGAATAGAGAGTATGAGAGATAATGGCTCTCATTTATTCCCGTTTGGTGCAGCAATACTGCGGCATCAAACGACCCTGCAAATACATAGATACTATCCATTCAAAACAAGGCTGATAGCGCCTATGCGATTTGTTGGCCATTGTAATGCCAATGTTTTCAACGCTTGGTTGGAACCATGTTTA
>JAESTO010000056.1 GCA_016763565.1 Gammaproteobacteria bacterium
CAAAACCAAACGAACTGACGCCTGCTCGCCGTGGAATAGCGTGACCGGCTTGATCACGTAACGCAGCCCAATCTTGGGTACCTTTAATTAAGTAGAATGGACTTTTTTCGACACGAATATGAGGATGAACTTCCTGCAAATGCACATTGCCAGGTATCTGTTTATAATACAAGGACAACGCGGTTTTGATGATACCCACAATGCCCGCAGCCGCTTCCAAATGACCCATGTTAGTTTTGACTGTGCCAATCGCACAATACCCCACTGATGGCTTTTCGCCCTGTTGTTTAGCAAGCTTTCTAAAGGCTAATTTTAGCCCTTCAATTTCTGCCGGATCACCCAAGGGTGTGCCGGTTCCATGCGCTTCAATATGGCTCACTGTGCTTACCGGCACATCAGCATCTTGATAAGCCTTAATCAGCAAGTCTGCCTGTGATTTTGCATTGGGGGCGGTGAGTGACTGAGCTCTACCACCGTGCGCCTCGGCACTACCGCGTAATACAGCGTAAATGCGATCGTTGTCTTTTTTTGCTTGCGACAGTGGTTTTAACAAAATCGTACCAACCCCTTCGCCTCTCACATAACCATTGGCTCTGGCATCAAAACTTTTACAACGACCATCAGGGCTTAACATCCCCGCCTGCCAAAGGCTATGTATAAATCCGGTGTCAACATGGCGTTAACGCCGCCCACTAACGCTAACTGACTGTGCCCTGCGCGCAATGTTTCAATCGCCCGATGTACGGCAATCAATGAACATGAACAGGCGGTATCTATCGGCTCGCTCGCACCGTGCCAATCGAAGTAATACGATAAACGATTCGCTAACACGCTATGGCCATTACCGGTGGGTGTATAAGGCAATATCTCAGCACCACTGCGTTCTAACAAAAATGGATAATCTGTAGCCGATACGCCAATAAACACACTGGTATCACTACCTTGTAATTGCGCTACCGTATAGCCCGCATCTTCTAAGGTTTGCCAGGTCGCTTCTAGCATCAATCGTTGTTGCGGATCCATTAACTCCACTTCTTTGGGTGATAAATTAAAAAAGGCAGCGTCAAACTTATCAACATCATCCATAAAACCACCCCACTTGGGTATCATCTCACCTTCTGCTTGTTGCACAGCTTGCCAATCCCAACGGGCTTTCGGTACTTCACTGATTAAATCATGCTGGTGAAGCAGGTGCTGCCAAAACTCTGACAAATTTTTTGATTGGGCAAAAACACCGTGCATACCGATGATTGCAATGGGTTCATTAGCGTGCGTACGACGAGTTATCGCAGGTTGCTCTGACATCCTTGCTGGTTGTATTGAAACCTTATTTACAACAGGGTTAACAACCGAGGCTTGTTGAAGAGAAGAGCTTGCTTGCAATACGGCTGGAGACAATGACACCGGCATTTCTTTGGTTGTTTTCGGCTGTTTAGCCGCATAATGCGCTGTCAACTCTTCTGCATGCTCTTGTGCTAAATAATCAATAAAGCCTTGCAACGAGGTCTGCGTAAACCATACTGCTGGTGTCAGATCTAAAGAAAAATAATCATTGATGCGATTGGTCAACTCTGTCATCATAATTGAATCTAGACCATAGTCATTTAATGGCGCATGTAAATCTATTTTTTCGACCGGTAGTTTAAGCACGTCGAAAACTAACTGTTTCATATCCGCTTCAAGATATACCGCCAAGTCGCTCTCTGATGCATTGGCTAAGGCTGTCTTTGTCACAGATTTTTGTTGATTATTCCGTGGCTGTCTCGCCGGCAATCCTGCCGCAAGCAATTTGGCTTTACCTGATGTTGTACCCGGCAGCACCAATTGTTGCACGCTATCTTGCGATACTATCTGCTCAAAGGCTTTCGTGCCCTCATCAGTTGTCAATGGCATAATACCCAATTGCTGTACCATGTATTGTTCGGTCGCTTTGTCGACTTGCATGCCACCCTCTTTCCACAAGGGCCAATTAATACTGATAGTTTTTCCTTGACGTTTACCTGCTTTGACCCATGCTGCTCGTTGCGATAGGTAGCGATCCATAAACGCGTTAGCATAGGCATAGTCAGTCTGACCAACATTACCTAATGCCCCGGCTAGCGAAGAAAAACCGATAAAGCACGCTAATGGCTCACCTTGGGTCAACTCATCTAAATGCATTAATCCAGCCACTTTTGCTGATAATACTGCGTTAATATCACTCGTCGTTTTATCAACCAATCGACTATCACGCAATATGCCCGCCAAATGTATTATGCCATCTAACCGTTTATGGGTTTGTTTACTGTCTTTGATTAACGCCTTAACGGCATCTCGCTGACTAATGTCCGCTTGGTAATAGCTCGCTTTACCGCCTAATTCATTTATTGCGGCTAACTGCTGTTGGCCTAGTTCACTTAACTGACGACGGCCTACTAAAATTAAGGTCGCTTGATAACGCGCTGCTAAATAACGGGCGATTATCTGCCCTAGCCCACCTAAGCCACCAGTTAATAAATACACACCACCTTGATGAAAAGGTGTTGTAGCATCTGTCATGGCATCTTGTTTGTCCGCTTCAACAAAATGATGGGTATAACGCAATTTTTCTTGATAGCGCACCCACACTGAATCAACGGCATGGTGAAATTCGTTATACAAGGCTTGATTGCTATCTGCTTCATTGTGCTCAATAAATTCGATTAATTGCCCTTGAATCGGAATATATTCTTTATGACAACTGCTTAGAAAAGCGTGCAATGCCGCATAACTAGCACCGTGCTCTTGCGCTACTTTGTCATAAAAGCACAACAAGCGAAGGGGCGTAGCATGTTGTCGTTGCGATATTGCCTGACAAAGCATGGTTATCGATTGTAAACTTTGTTGCGCACGTTCAGCGACATCACTACACGCATCAAACAAACTATTTACGTCAACAACCACCGCGCATAAGTCAACACAATCAGCGAATAACTGTTGATACGCAGCTGTATTTTGACAGACATCAGCAAATTGACTAGCGGTATGAGATTGTTGCCATAAGGCAAAACGGCTATTATTTCTCCCCAACCATAATACTGTGCCTGTCATATTCGTTTGCAGCGTCGTATCAACCAACAGACGTTGCTGCCATTTGGCTTGATAAAATGATGTTGCAATGTCGGGTGTCGACGACACAGCCTTATCCGCATTGCCAGCAGTCCCTGAAGCAAGCACTCTTGATTGCAGTTGCTTCATTGCCACCAATATTTCTCCGGATGGCGATACAATATCGATATCACACTGCATCGTCTCAGGATTATCTTGTGGATTCACACGGACATGCGCATAGCAACGGGCAGGCAACCGACCGTATAACGCTATCTGCTTGATAGCAACAAGCACCCATGATTGACCATTTCCACCCGAATTCACCTTATTCATGGCGAATATGCCTTGCAATAAGGAATCAAAGATACCCGGATGCAATCTATACTCATTGACTTCGTCCACTGCAAATGCAGGCAATTGCACCGTCACTAACGCTTCCTCTTGACTAAAGTCAACACGCTCTACACAACGAAAACGCGGACCATAACCAAAACCAGCTTCTTGGGTCCATTGATATAATTCATCGTGTTCACAATATTTATCACAACGCTTGCGAATACTCTCTATATCAAGCGGTGGTGGTGCTACTAATGCCTGCTCCGCATAAATCAATTTTGCTTGCCCATGCTGGCGCACAGCCTGTGTCGAATCGACAGTGCATACACGTGCCTGCGTAGCAGCCTTATCAAAGCTTAGCTGTATCTCCATGGTGACAGTGTCACCATCCAGTGACAAGGGCAAGGCCCAAAATACATCAGACAAACCAATGACTTTGTGCGATGGATTAGCCAATTCGCCGGCAAAACACATACATTCTATGTGCGCTACGCCCGGCAATATTGCTTTATCTAAGACAACATGCTCACTCAACGCAAAATCAGCCGCAGATAATACCGATTGATAACGATAACCTGATATATCAGATACATTGTGATGCACCAGTGGATGCAGTCTTTGCGTCATAGCCTGATGACGGTTCTTGGTATGCGCTGCTGTATCTGCTGATAACCAATAACGCTCTTTCGCAAACGGATAGGTCGGTAATAAAATGTTTTGACAAACCTCACCTTGATGTAATAGTTGCCAATCTACGTGATAACCTTTGACATACAGATTGGCTAAACTTGCCAACGTGTCTTTATAACTTTTACTGTCGCCATAATTAACCTGCGTCAGTTCCTCAAGCGATGCTTTTAAAACTTTTTTATAAATTGCAGCATCAGCAGGTCGCTTCCGCACGTGCTCCACAAATACATTGAGATAATTTTGTTGACTGTTATTTTTTATTTTTTCTAATAGGCTTCGCAACTCATCGATTGATGACACGACCAGTGAGCGACGATAATTAAAATGCGTTCGGCATGCGTTTAAAGTATAGCTGATTGCTGAAAGTGTCTGTGGCAAATGTTTTTTATTTGACAACCAATCATATAAATCGACTATTTTCTGTTGCAATGCGTCTTCACTCTTGGCAGATAAGGCTATCAAATAATACG
This sequence comes from Gammaproteobacteria bacterium, assembly GCA_016763565.1. The sequence continues at coordinate 4,566 of JAESTO010000056.1, forward strand.
GTTTATTCAGTGTTGTGCGCTGCTTAGCAAGGGTTTGCTGCGGTGCTTCTTGCAATACCGTATGTACATTTGTCCCACTAAAGCCAAAGGCACTCACTGCCGCCAAACGTGGCTGGTTGTCGATACGTTGCCAATCTTTTAGCTCCGTATTCACATAAAATGGGCTATGCTCAATATCAATATGCTCATTAATGTCTTGGAAATTAATCGTGGGTACTAATTTTTTATGTTGTAAACACAGTAATGTTTTGATCACACTGGCTATGCCTGCAGCCGTTAGCGTGTGGCCAATATTGCTTTTCACGGAACCCAAGGCACAGTATTGTGTTTTATCTGTGTATTGTCTAAATGATTCAGTTAATGCCTCCACTTC
>JAESTO010000159.1 GCA_016763565.1 Gammaproteobacteria bacterium
CAAGCAGCAACAATAATTGTTCGGTAAGCCATTGATATATAATAAATTACTGCTTTGCCTTTAGCCGCTAATTTAAATATTGAACATGAACGATCACATGAAACATATGGCATACAAGCCGTGGATTTATTTTGTTGGGGAATATATAGAAAGTATGAATGCAATGACTTGGTATGGTACAACTTATTTAAGGACAGAATAATTGCGGAAGAAATTTTTAGAGGATAAAAAAAGACGGTCCCTATTACGCCCATTATCCCGTAGCTCATATCCGATCATCGAAAGGAAGCACTACAGGCACATAGTAGGATTTACCCGTCAGCTGAAATTGTCACATATTTTACGCATTATTGTCAATAACATTAGAGCAAAATATCGGGGTAGATCAGTGATATCCCTTCAATAAGGGTGATTATTATGACAATCACCCTTGTCCATGATCTATGCCCTAAACGGCTCAATAAAATTAAGGTATGTGAGTGCACTAACCATCGACAATGGGGTGTTTAGGTGAGAATGGGCCGTAGCAGCCATAGATTCCAGAGCATTATCGGAGCAGAATAAATCCTCCCAGAATAACAATCTAAAATCCTGCAAACTATTCCAGATAGTCTACATGGCGTTTACATTTGATTTTCAACGAGGCCACGATTTCGTAAAAACCACCTTAACAAATTAATTTTATTGAATTTTTTATACAGGCTGCGAGCCATATATCTGGTAATTAACAATTTCTGCGTTATGTTAGCAAACTAGTTAGCAAAGGAAATACGCAGCTTTTTATCTAATGCATCCGCCGCACGAATCAATGAACGTAATGTGATTGATGTATTATTTGGATCGAGCAATCTATCTATCTAACGCTGAACGACTCGTATGCATTTTAGAGGTAAGATGTTTTATATTGATATGTTGCTTTTTCATTGCTTGCTCAAGTTCATAAGCAACAATATGTTTTATCGCGACTGCTTCAACGGTTTCCAAATTTTCCTCTTCTAAAAAGCTATCAAAGGTTGAACCTTTATATTTGTTTTTCATAACACACCGCTCATTGATTAGGTTATTTTTTATGATTCATATAACACTTTACGCTTACAAGCCAAATCCAATTCTTTTTTTGGCGTTTTCTGTGTTTTTTTAATAAAACCATGCACTAACACCATCGTGTTTTCATCCATAAAAAATAAAATGCGCGCAATACGGCGTTCTTTCAGTTTAATGCGCACTTTCCATAATTTTTTCCCAGGCTATCTACCAAAGGCATACCCAGGGGCCAACCAAATTGCACGGTCTTAATGTCTTCCCCAAGGATTTTTTTATCTAGCTTATCTAATGATTTCAACCATTCTCTAACAGGTTCATTGCCTTGCTCGCTACAAAAAAAGACGGCGCCCAATTTTTTATTTACAGGCCAAATTCACCAAAATGGGTACATTCAATCAAGTATTGACAATAAACAAGGTGAAAATTACCATGTTAAAATTCTTACTGCAATTATGATTTTACTTTAAATGGATATTTTTGTAGCCTTTATCCAGTCCAATCAATTTTTCTACTTTTTGTCAATTATGAGAAAAAAAATGAGAGCACTACTGTCAATGATTAGCCAGTTTACAGAGATAGTACGATGAACCGCGGTGAGCTTATTCTTTATCAAAGCGTAGATGGTTTGACAAATATTTCACTACGCGCTGTTGATGACACTGTGTGGTTGAATCAAAAGGAAATAGCAACGTTATTGGATGTTTCTGTCAATAGGCATCAGCTTGCATCTGAAAAACCTTTATCAAGAAAGGGAGCTTGATAAAAAAGCAACTATCGAGGAATCTCCGACAGTTCAAAAAGAAGGCAGTAGAGATATACAGCGTACACTGAAGCTTTATAATTTAGAGGCTATTTTGGCCGTTGGTTACCGCGTTCGTTCGTCTCGTGGCGTTCAATTTCGTAAATGGGCAAACACGGTACTAAAAGAATATTTAGTAAAAGGTTTTGCTATGAATGATGAACGTTTGAAGGAAAGCCAAGCGTGGGGTTATTTTGATGAATGGTTAGAGCGAATTCGTGATATTCGTGCGTCAGAAAAACGCTTTTATCAAAAAATTAAAGATCTTTATGCGACCGCAATCGTGGTTAGGTTGTTTAGTTTCATGATCGTGTTCATTCGTTGGTCATGAGAGTTGTATTTAATTTGCCCAGACTTGATGCGCTTTTAGAGGCATTTCATAGTGGAAAACTCTGTGTGTTGATAATACACTGTACCAAGTGTAAAATTTTTCAACAATCATTGTTATAGATGTATATTACATATTCTGAAAACACTAAGAATATAGTGTTTTCAGACCGGTAGAATAGAGATTATGTTAGCATGAAAAAAATAATTTATAAGCCTGTTACTGCAAACAGCAAGCAAGACAATAAAGTTAATTTAATCCAACTGAGGAGAGTGTTTACTCACTTGGTGGAAAATGGCAAAGCCAAAGAAGCTAAAGCTTTGTTTCGCTTTAAACAAGTCCAGCAAATGTTTGCCAAACACAAATATACCATTGTAGGACGTGCCTTCCTTTTTAAGGAGCCTGACAAGATATTAACCATTATTTATGACTGTGTTGGTAAAAAAGTCTTTGGTGAAGCCTTAGCAACAAAAAAATTTGTTTTAATCAAAGATTTTTTTGAACTTCAGCAGTGTTTTGAAGATGATGGTAAACGTGAGCGACACCATAGCGTTACCTTTATCAATGTGCTTACATTATTTTTACGATGGTATGGTAATAAAGCAAGGCAAGTACTGGATAGCATTGCTAAGCAGGGTAACTATGATGATACGGTGCTTGCTGATTATGTACGAGCAAAACTTGCTATGAAGGCCTATCAATAAAACTGAGAATGCTCAATATGTTATTTGAAGAACAAAGAACCATTAAAACATTTAAAAAACATCTTGGATGGAAAAATAGTGGTTGGGGGAAAGCAGTATCGTACTCAATAACAGAATTCAATGATTGGAAAAAAATTCAGGCAGCACTACGTCGATTAGATAATTTAGCTCGAACCTTAAGCTACTACAGCAGCAGCGCAGCGGCTGTTGCAGTATTGGGTAAGCAATTTATCATTGCAGAAAATGGATTTTATACTCGACCTAAGGTTGGTAAAGGTAATAGGAAGTTGGTCACACATACGAAACACCGGAAAGAACAAATCAGGCACATCAATACCATTATGAACTGTTTTAAGTTCTTGGCGAAACAGGAAGCACAGGCAGAAGATAATCTAAGCGTTATAGCTTCAGCCACAGACCCTAAAAGATTAAAATCGATTATTGTGATGAAAGTAAAACTAACACAATAAATAAAATTATGTTTAAGGCATTTACCCTAGATGATGGTTTTACCACTGATTGGCATGAAAGAGAGCCAGGTGTACATGCCGAAGCACAAATTGTGGCATACATATTTTTGAAATATTTAGGGAAGATATTTGAGCCAATCGATAATCTTTGCTATATAGGGGTATCGAAAGTATGTTGCCCCAGCTGTATTTGCTTAATTAATGCGGTTAATCAGTATATGATAAAAAATCAAAATATACTTAAAAATCGTGGATTGCAACCATTTCAATTCGCAGTAAGGGGTGGCCATGGCGTGCCTTTCAAATGGAAAACGCCTCGGTTATTTACAAAAAATAAGCAATCTCCGGAAACGAAAAAAATAGAAGAATTTGATAGGATAATA
>JAESTO010000057.1 GCA_016763565.1 Gammaproteobacteria bacterium
CGTTAAATATTGCACAACTAAACGAACTAGCGCCACCATCAGGTAAACAATAAAGATGTTAATTATTCGCCAAGCGCAGTAATCGCTTCACTTAATAATTTAACACCCACCACGTCCATCCCTGAAATTTTTTTCTTGCCCACATTGGCTTTGGCAATAATCGCTTTTTTAAAACCATGTTTCGCCGCTTCTTTTAAACGTTCCTGGCCCGATTGCACTGGACGAATTTCACCACTTAAACCTACTTCACCAAACACCATCAAATCATTCGCTAATGGTTGGTTTTTCAAACTAGACACCACTGCCAATAATACCGCTAAGTCAATTGCAGTTTCTGTCACGCGGATACCACCAACCACATTGACAAACACATCTTGATCGTAGGTGACAATGCTCGCATGACGATGTAATACAGCCAATAACATCGCTAAGCGATTATGCTCTAACCCTATCGTGACACGACGAGGATTGCTCAAATGACTTTCATCAACTAAAGCTTGTATCTCAACCAATAACGGTCGTGTCCCTTCCCACGTCGCCATCACCACATTGCCCGATGTAGTAGACGTTTGCTGTGATAATAACATCGCTGATGGATTATTGACTTCACGCAAACCTTTGGCAGTCATAGCAAAAATACCCAGTTCATTCACTGCACCAAAACGATTTTTCACCGCACGAATGGCTCGAAAGCGACCGCTGTGATCACCCTCAAAATATAATACGGTATCGACCATATGCTCTAATACGCGTGGCCCTGCTAAATTACCCTCTTTGGTCACATGACCAATCAACCATAATGTTGTGCCGGTTTGTTTCGCATAACGCACTAATTGTGCCGTGCTCTCGCGCAACTGGGCCACAGCGCCTGGTGCTGACTGCAATAGCTCGGTATGAATGGTTTGAATGGAATCAACCACCATCACTTTTGGTTGCTCTCGCTGGGCATGAGCAATAATACGTTCCACTTGAGTTTCGGTTAATAAACGCATTTTTTCTGTCGGCAATCCTAAACGCTGGGCACGACTAGCGATTTGTTGTAAGGATTCCTCCCCCGTAATATATAATGTCGACACAGTTGTACTTAAATGTGCCATTGCTTGCAATAAAATAGTTGATTTACCTATGCCGGGATCACCTCCCAATAAGATAACTGAACCCTTGACCAGGCCACCGCCAAGCACTCGGTTTAACTCTATTAAGCCGCTATCAATACGTTCTTCGTTCAACAAACTGACATCGTTGAGCCGTTGTACGCGATTATCACCTGCTGCGGCATAACCTTTGAAACGCGTAGGTTGATTGCTGACATTATTAACCGCGAGCACTTCTTCTTGCAGACTGTTCCACGCCTGACAATCATTACACTGCCCTGCCCACTTGGGGAATTGTGCACCACATTCACTACAGGCATAAACTGTTTTAATTTTAGGCATAAGATAATCGATAAGTTAACGTATAATGGCTTGCCACTTTACTTGGAATCATACATGAAAAAACGCTATTATTTTAATCTTATTTGCTTAGGTATGACAACCTGTTGGTTGCTAGCTATTGTGGTTGCCTGCACCGAACAACCAACGGCAGTGTCCCCCACTCTGGCAAAAATATCCTCTCCCTCAAAGAACACACGACGCAGCAATAATGCTGATTTTATTCAATTCATTTTACAACAAGCAAACATCAGTAACCAAAAAATTTTACAGCAACGCCAGCAATTTCAGCAATTAATTACTCAAAAAGATTCGCTATCCCCCGCACAACAACGCTGGCTAGTACAATTAGCACGCTATTTTCACGTTAAAAATTTCTCAGTGCAAACGGCTAATGATTGGAAAATATTATTAAAACGCGTTGATATCATTCCCAATTCATTAACTATTGCGCAAGCTATTAATGAATCAGCCTGGGGGCGTTCGCGCTTTGCCCAGCAAGGCAATAATTTTTTTGGCCAATGGTGTTATCAACCAGGTTGTGGCATCGTGCCAAACCAACGCGCAGCCAATAAGCACTATGAAGTTGCCCGCTATGATAATGCGTTGGACTCCGTACGCAGCTATATGCTCAATTTAAATTCATTTCATGTATATCAAGTATTGCGCAATAAACGTTATCAATTACGGCAAAATCATCAAGCCATTAGCGGATTAGTGTTAGCATCAACACTGCGTTATTATTCAACAAGACGTGGGGATTATGTCAGATCAATCCGTGCTATTATTTTACGTTATAATCTCACGCAATATGACAACCTTAATTAATCAGGAGAACTAATATGCGAAGCTTAGCTGAACACATGAGTATTAGCCAACATTATCATACCCATCGTAATATTATCTTGACCCATGCTATCGGCATACCATTGATGATTTTTGCTTTAATGATTCCCATCGGTTGGGTCAAATTACTTATCCCTGGCGTACTAGAAATGATTAGTCTTAATTGGCTAGTTGTGATAACTTTGTTTGCCTACTATTTATGTTTAGATATTGTTTTGGCCTTGACCACAATCATTGGCGTGGCAATCATTACCCTGCTAGCTAATTTTTTTACGTCCGATGGACCGACACGGTTAAGTCTAGGGTTATTTATTGGCTGCTTTATCGTCGGTTGGCTTATGCAAGTCATCGGACGCTTAATGGCTGACAAACGCTTTATTTTAATCGATAAACAAATATTAGTAAGTCCCTTGTTTCTCATGGCAAAATTATTTTTTAGGGCGGGCTATAAAAAAAAACTGCAAGAAAAAATTCACTCACTGGCACGAAATAACGGTAAGAATAATTCATGAGACAACGTTTCCTTCGCTATAAACTACTATTGCTTACTGTTTTAGCAACCATATACTATTCCATCCATATAATAATAAAAAGTTATAGCAAAAAAATTACGCGTAGCTACACTGACCGAAGAATATATCTTTGGGCAAAATGCCTGCTAGCATTAGCTAAAGTACGCTATCAAGTATATAACCCACATCAAGTCACCTTTGAGCCCGGAAAAAATTATGTGGTAA
>JAESTO010000058.1 GCA_016763565.1 Gammaproteobacteria bacterium
TAAGGTGGAGTAAATTTCTGCAGGGCAGGTTGACAGCCTGCCCCTGCCATATTAAGGTGTGCTTAATGGCCAACCATTCTATGAAGAATTATTGGCAAGCATCGTGACAATCATCCCCTTTTTCTACTTGAATAGTCGCGTGATTTATCTGAAAGTGCTGAGCTAAATCATGGTGGATAGTATGCATCTGCTGATCACTGATACCATTTTTAGCAATCAAGTGTACCGTCATCGCAATGTCCTGTGTACTTAAACTCCATATGTGTAGATGATGTAATGCTTGTATATCCGGTACAGCAGATAAATAGCTCTCTACGGCATCCCTTGACACATTATGTGGTACAGCATCCAGAATCAAATCGATAGACTTACGCAATAACCCCCAGGTGCCAAATAAAATAATTGCCGCAATGAATAAACCGACTAGCGGATCTAGCCACTGCCAACCTAACCATAAAATTAAGCCACCGGCAATAACCACACCCAACGAAATTAATGCATCATAAGCTAAATGTAAAAAAGCACTTTTGATATTTAAATCATCTTGCCCTTTCATAAATAATAACGCCGTACCACCATTAATAGCGATGCCAATCGCCGCAATAATCATCACGGTGACTTCATTAACAGCGACGGGATGAATGAGTTTATCGATTGATTCATAAATAATGAGCCCAGTAGTCGCTAGTAAGATTAAGGCGTTGAATAATGCAGCAAGAATTGTCGTGCGCTTAAAGCCATAACTGTATTTTTCTGTCGCTTTTGTTGCGAGCAATTGCATTGCCGCCCATGACATAATTAAGCCCAAGACGTCACCTAAATTATGACCTGCATCAGCTAATAAACTTGTCGAATGTGCAGTCAGCGCATAAAATGCTTCAATCACCACAAATAATAAATTGAACCCCACCGCGACAGCAAATGCCGACGTAAATTTTTTGGGTGCATGATGATGACTGTGATCGTGAGAATGTGACATATTATGTTCCCTTTAATTGCTGATAACGAAAACAATCGGTGGTGTGGTCATTGACCATGCCAATTGCCTGCATAAATGCATAACAGATAGTGGGGCCAACAAAAGTAAAATGACGTTGTTTTAGATCTTTTGACATTTGCACAGAAATATCGGTGGTTGCGGGACAGTCCTTTAAAAGTTTAAAGTTATTATGCTTCGTTTTGCCATCAACAAATCGCCAAATATAATGATCGAAACTGGTATATTCTTTTTGTATTTGTAAAAAGGCTCGCGCATTTTTCCGCGCAGCAAATATTTTTAAACGGTTACGAATAATGCCCGGCTCAAGTAACAATTTTTCTAGGCGTTTATCAGTAAAGCGTGCTATTTTCTGTGGGTTGAAATCAGCAAATAACTGCCGATAAGCTTCACGTTTTTTTAATACCGTGATCCAACTTAATCCAGCTTGTGCGCCTTCTAAAATTAAAAACTCAAACAATCGCTGCTCATCATGTACTGGCACGCCCCATTCATGGTCATGGTAATCAACGTAAAGTGGATCACTGCCACACCACGTACAGCGTTTTTTTTTATCCACAGTTATCGATCGACGGGTTGTGCTTTACCACGTGAGCTAATCGCTACGAAAGTAAACACACCTTCAGTCACTAAACGCCGATCTTCATCAATACCGGTCGCCCATACTTGCACATTAATAGTCATTGATGTACGACCTACTTTTTCTAAATCGGTATAACAACATAAAGTATCGCCAACATACACAGGTTGCCTAAACACCATTTTATCAATTGCTACGGTCACCGTGCGACACTTAGCGCGATTTTTTGCAGTAATGCTCGCACCTAAATCCATTTGTGATACAATCCAACCACCAAAAATATCGCCATTAGCGTTAGTATCTCTGGGCATAGCTAGGGTACGTAAGGCTAATTCACCGCGGGGTTGTTCTGGCATGATGGCTTCTCCTGAATAGTGGTGTTAATAGAAAATACGGCGATTTTAACACATTACATGCGGGCAAGAGCTCATGCAACTGCAAATAAATAATTATTCATTCTGGTTAACACTACACCATAAATTAGATTTACTTAGCAAATATTGTGCAGTACTTGCTGCATTTTTTATTCCTATTTCCACTGCACTGATGACTGTTTTTTTTCTCACCACGGTGGGGCTAATGATTTTATCAGGCCGCTGGCACGAAAAATGGCTTCTCATAAAATCCAACCCTCTGACTTGGTGTGCACTATTGCTGTTTGCGTTGCTATTTATTGGCATGTTCTATAGCCAGACAGATTGGCACAATCGTTTATCCGAATTGAATAAATATCACAAGCTATTATTTATTCCGTTATTAATGCCGGTATTTGCAGAAGAAAAATGGCGCAAGGCAGGATTCTATGCCTTTCTTGTCGCAATGTTCATCACGCTTGTTTTATCCTATGCCAAATTTTATTTTGACGTTACGTTAAGCAGCCACACATTTAAATATAGCTCAGCAGCAGTATTTCGTGATCATATCAGCACTAATATTTTTATGGCTTTTTTTGCTTACCTATTACTCTATTACAGCTGGACCACTAAAACACCTTATCGTTGGTTATTACTCTGCTTTGCGCTACTAGCCGTATGGGATAATTTATTCATGAGTATGGGCCGCACTGGCTATGTAGTGTTTGCAGCATTAATGATATTACTCTGCTGGCAATTATTTTCTTGGCGCGGTATAGCCCTCGGTTTATTCGGCATTATAATATTAATTTTCGCAAGCTTCAAATTATCGCCTCCATTTCAACACAGAATACTTCTCACCCTCGCCAATGTTCAAAAATACCAACAAAGCCATAAAGTTGAACATAATGCTATTAGACAAAAAGAATTGGCATCAACATCAACAGGTTTACGGCTCTCTTGGTTACGCAATTCATTGACGATGTGGCAAACAAAACCGATTATTGGCATTGGTACGGGTGCCTATAAAACTGTTTATATGAAAATGTTTCCACCTAATCGCTACACGCCATCAGATAATACTTATAACGACATTTTAAATCTTGCTGTACAACTAGGTCTACTGGGCTTTCTTGCTGTTTTGCTGCTGTATATTTGGCAGTGGCGATTAACTTTTTCTTTACCACACGTAGATAAGCCGTTGGCACAAGCCCTATTAATTACGACTATCACGGGTGGATTGGTCAATTGTGTATTGCGCGACACCGTTGAAGCACATTTTTATGTGTATTTTTCCGCGTTATTTTTTTCCACTTATTATCAATCAAAACTCGATGCACGCAACCATTCATTTAAGTGAACCGCGCAGGGCATTATGACAGACAGGTGCCATGACTCACTGCAAATAACCAAGCTTAAAATTATCACTTCATCTGAAAAACGGGCGGTTTTTAGCCACATGCCACTGGACTTTATCCTTGAGAAAGCGTATAGTTCCCCGTCATTATGAATGACAACAAAAAACTCATCACACTTGACTCTCTGTGTTCTATCGGTAGCACTGAAGCTTATATGCAGCGCGCTTACCAGATCCCTATTTTGTCTGCGGAACAAGAAAACAGTTTAGCTATCCGTCTCTACGAGAATAATGACTTAGACGCCGCCCGCCAATTAATTATGGCGCATTTACGCTTTGTTATTCGAATTGCCAAAAATTACCAAGGCTATGGTCTACCCGTTGCCGACTTAATTCAAGAGGGTAACATTGGTTTAATGAAAGCCGTTAAACGCTTTGATCCCAGTGTTGGAGTACGCTTAGTATCATTTGCTGTACACTGGATTAAAGGAGAAATTCATGAATTCGTCTTACGCAACTGGCGTATTGTAAAAGTTGCTACGACTAAAGCCCAGCGTAAGTTGTTTTTCAATTTGCGTAGTATGAAAAAACGTCTAGGTTGGTTCAATAAAGCTGAAGTTGATGCGGTTGCTAAAGATCTTGGTGTAACCAGCAAAGATGTGCTAGAGATGGAAACACGTTTAAATGCCCACGATGCAGCCTTTGATATGACCGCTGATGACGATGATTCAGATGCCATTCCTACGGCTCCCGCACTGTATTTAGAAGATACGGATAGCGATCCAGCAAAATTGCTCGAACACAGCAATACCACTGCTAACCGTAATGGCCAACTAAAAAATGCCTTATCCAATTTAGACCAACGCAGCCAAGATATTATTGGTAGCCGCTGGTTGACCGATACCAAGAAAGCGACACTGCACGAGCTAGCAGCCAAATATAAAATATCTGCGGAGCGTGTTCGTCAACTTGAACAAAATGCAATGCGTAAATTAAAAATGGCGATATCTATTGCGGCTTAAACCAGCCGCTTTCTTGCAAGAATAAAGCATCAACGACTACCGCCCACCCCCATTAAGGTTAACGTTACCCCCACTCTAAGCAAATGACTAAACATAGGATGTGCTAGACATTGCCTATAAGTGACCACCTTTAGCACCTCCCTCCCTGAGCAATCGATATATAAACGGCCTTTTTGTTCGTTTTGTGTTCTACACCCCTCAGAGACGGCAGTTCCTACTTTAAAGCCGCTACTCACCCTTCAACGCAACAATCCTATACATAGATAATTTTTTTGCATTTATTATTTATTTTGTTTATAATTCAACAGTGATTTATACAACGAGAAACAAATGCAACAAATTATTCGATGGCGGCTTTAGCTTGCTGGAAATTTTACTCAGTTTATTCATTTTCTCGATTGCTTTATTCGGCTTTCTTGAATTGCAAATTAAAACACAAGCGCTGGTTAATGATAGCCAATTACGGTTTCATGCTGTGCAACAAATCAATGATCTCAAAGAATTATTACACGTTAATTTACAACCCAACGTTGCACAATGGAACAATACGAACAAACAACTATTGCCACAAAGCAATGGCACATTAGCCACCATCGGCAATCAACAGTGGCAAATCAAACTTGATTGGCATAGCTTAATAAAAAACAATAATCCGTGCCCACAGTCATCGAACCAACAACTATCATGTTTAACGCTCACCGTTTACCGGTAAAACAAGGGGGACTCTCCTTCGTCGAATTGATGATTACCATCACTATTGGTTTGACTCTGACCATCAGCATGACAACGATTATTATTAACAGCCAGCAACATCTTAAATTTCAACAAACATTATTTTACCTATCCGATAAGCTACGCTTAGCACAGCAAATATTGACGCACGATATTCATCTGGCTGGTCACTTAGGCTGTAATAACAGTTATAACGTTCATCTACAAAATCATCTTGCCGGTTTGCCTTTGCCTGTTAGTGCAGTTTATGGTTATGCTGCCACTAGCAAAGCACAGTGGCGGCCAACATTACCGCGTTATTTACACGGCAGTGTAGTCAGTCATAATGATGTCATTAGCTTATATTACGCCGCACCACCGGCTAATTATTTACAATATGATTTAATTCATACTACTTCGCCGTTATCATTCGCAACAAAATCCGCATTAAGCCGTCATCAGTTAGCCATTATTAGTGACTGCCAACATGCTGAGCTTTTTCTTTTTAATGCAAACAGCCACGTAAGATTTTTTCATATCTATCACGCTAACACCCAAATTAATGCATTTATACAACATAATTATTTTATTAGGCAAACAGTTATGA
>JAESTO010000059.1 GCA_016763565.1 Gammaproteobacteria bacterium
ATAAATAATATAGGCAATAGTCAAAGGTGATAAAATATTATTGATATTTTGGCTGTTTTTTCCAGCGGTATTCTCTTCATTAATATCGATAATTTTAATGCCCAGTTTACTGGTAATATGTTCATAGGTACTGACAGTGATAATGCACCCGAGGCAAGCATCCTCTATTATATGTGTTAAACGCAATTTTGGGCTATTACTATCAAGTGGCACATAAGCTGCACCAATTTTTAATGTAGCTAAAATAGCGATAATAAGATCGGCTTGCCGATCTAACACAATACCTACATAATCACCGGGCATTACCGCAGAGTCAATTAAGCATTGCGCCAAACCATTACTTTTATTATTTAGCGTTTCATAACTAAGTTTTTGTGCTTCGTCTATGACTGCAATATTCTGCGGATAAAGCGCTACATTTTTATAAAAAATATCAATCACTGTATTTTTATTGTTGGTCTCACTGACAACCGGCTTTGCTGGCAGTAATTGTTTGAGTTCTTGTGCGCTAAGAAAAGATAAATCAGCTAATAGCGATTGTGGATTGTGACAAATATTTTCTAGAAGATTTACCCAATGCGTTAACATTCTTGCTATAAATTTATCGCTGTATTTGCCAAGTCGATACTCTATTTCTAAAAAAAATGAAGATTTATCCTCAATAAAATTCCATGTCATATCAAATTTCGCAGTGCCATATTCAAAAGAACATTCACTAATATCCAATCCTTTGATATTAAATGCGGATTCAAGCGTAGCTTGCTGATAAACCATCATAATTTGAAAAAATGGCTGCTTATCGATGCTTCTTGTTATATTAAATTGATTCACAAGCGTATCAAACGGCACGAGGCGATTATCAAATGCTTCCCAAAGATTATGTTGTACAGATTTTATTATGCTGGCAACCGTTTCGGTTGCTGAAATTTGATTGCGTAAAACCAGAGTATTAACAAAGCACCCTAGTACATTATCAAACTCTTCATTAGGTCGGTTATCAACAACCGTACCTAAGGTTATGTCATTAATGCCAGTATAGCGAAAAAGCAATACATTCAAAATGGCTGAAAATAAGCCGAATTCTGAAACTTTTAATTCTCGACACAAGTCTAAAGCTTGGCTGCGTACACTGTCAGGCAACTTAATGCGACGCCTACCACCTTGATGTAACTGCTGATTTTGTACCTTAACATCACCTATTAACGTCAAAGGCTCACAAGCCAATAATTTTTTCTGCCAAAAAGTCATTTGCTGTTGAAAATCTGTGGAACTATTCAACCATGCTTTTTGCCAACGACAAAAATCAGCGTATTGATATTTTATCTCAGGTAACGCAATCGCCTCTCCTTGAGATAAAGCCTTGTAAACACTAAACAATTCATTAAGAAAAATTGCTAAACTCCTGCCGTCACCAATAATATGGTGCATATTGATTAACAGCGTTGTGTCTTGCTGGCTGTGTTTAATGACATACATTCTAATTAATGGCAAACTATGTAAAATATAATTTTCTGTGGCAAGTTCTAATAATTTTTCATCCCGTTTTTCGCTATCTGCTACTATCAATTTAACGGAAAGATTTAATTGGCTTTTAACCTTTTGATGGAGTAGGTCATCTTGAGAGTAAAAATAAGTTCGTAGGCTTGCATGACGCGCGATAATAGAATTAAAGGCCGTATTTAACTGTGTAAGGGATAAAGTTCCGCGTAGATTAAAAGCAACCGGCATATTATAAATATAAGCATCTTGCTCTAAAAACTCCTGCGCAAAATAAAAACGTGTTTGTTCCGCACTGGCTGGCGTATTAGCCTTTAAGATAAGATCTAGCAAAACACGCTTATGCTGCTTAATGAAATCCCGTTGTTTATCTGAAAGTTTACGGTTTTTTATGTTAGTAACTAGCAGTTTGCTGCCATCAATCGTGCGAAGTATGAAGCCATCAGCATATAATGATGAGATACTTTCGCGCAAAGAATCTTTATGTACAATATGAGACACGCTAGCGGTTTATTTATAGGGGTAACAAGCACACTGATTAAGATAATCAATATTTTCAATCAAATCATCCTCATAGGATGCATAATAATCTTGCTGAATAGCAGTTTTACAGAGTCGACCATACCACTTTTTACAAACTTCTCTAACTTGTTGGTATTTTTCATAAGGTTGATACTTGCTGGATTCAGCAACCGCTTGTATTTCTTCATAAGCCTGTAAATGTTCTTCAGACAAAGTATCATGGCGATGGAATTGTGCGGCTAAATTCTGCGAATAAACATCCGGATGAATTTTTTTTGCCATATAGTCACCGACTTCACTACGACCATAGCGAAAATTGACCGACATACCGGTATCAGTATATTCTAAATGATGCCACATCATCATCGGAAACGATAGCATTTCACCGGGCATGAGTATATGCTCATAAGCATTGGTGTAGTCTAAAAATGCTTCACGATCATTATCTGACATAGCTTCTAAAAATAGCCAACTAAAATTAAACATTGGCGCTAATTTTTTAGACTCAGTCTCAGGAATAAGCACAACTCTTTTCCGACCAGCCACTTGATAAAGGAAAGTACTGCGATGATCTGCATCAAAATGAATGCGTGAAACATTACCCGCATTTGCGATAAATAAATTTGTTTCTAGTTCACAATCAGGGCGAATATTGCAATAGTCCGGTGTCGTAAAATATTTGCGTACTTCTTCAGGGGTTTTTTGCTCCCTAATGCAATATTTAGTTTGAGGGTTTTTTCTAATATGTTCTAGATGTTGAGATAATTTGCATTTTATTTCTTCACCTCCCAACTTTTTTTTGCGACGCATGCGATCAACATATTCTTCTATTACAGTAACATCCACATCATTAAATGCAGTCGCGACATGCTCCATCGTCGTGATATTAGCAATGGGTGCCGACTTAAAGTAATTGCGAATGATAACGGGTTTGCGGGGTAAGAAATAATGCGTGTGGAACTCTTCAACCGTGATTGGTTCAATTATCTCTAGTTGTTGCTTTGGCATCACATCTTCCTTAAAATCAAATTTTTAATTATCCTAGAACCGGCAGTTGAATACGTATGTAGCGTGTAACAAATCGATGTAGATAATATACGTCAGTTCTAGGGCTATATAGCGGGCTGCACACTGAAGTACAACAAACTTAAAAACAGTTGTTGACCCAGTTATGACAAAAGAACCTACCGCCGTAATTCTATCACAACAGATAAGCAATGGTAATAACCCCGAATGCTTTTATCAACGAATTCGCTAGCATCGCAACGTTAATCTATAACAAAGATGCGATCGAGCACTTTTTTATCTACTATTCATCACAAATATGTGAATTCCGTAGCAACGCCCCTTTTTGCATTTCACTGATCTAGCCTGCAAATAGAACCGATTGTATATTGAAAGGTATCGGTGCAGCACCAATGGCCGGCAGGCAAGACCAACGCTACACGGAAGCCATGTAATAAATAAACAATATTATTCCAAAAACGAACTAAGAAGCCAATTTTTTAATGCCCACACATGCCATTGTCATACGACGCCGCCTCAAGCCTTAACGGGGTCAAATTCTTCCCGTATAACAATATCAACATCTAAACCGAAAGCACTGTGTAATGATCGAGCAGCAAGCTCTAAATATTTTTCATCAATGACTACCGAAATTTTAATTTCCGACGTTGAAATTAAACGAATGGCAATACCTTCTTCCGCTAAGGTGTTAAACATGGTTTTTGCTACACCGGTATGTGAACGCATACCTACACCAATAATGGATAACTTAGCAATTTTATTATCGCCGATCACTTTCTGTGCTTGCAAGATTTTTGCAGTTTGTTCAATCAGCGTTAATGCTTGTTGATAATCTTCACGATTAACGGTAAAAGTAAAATCAATGGTATTATCCAATGCAGTGTTTTGAATAATCATATCAATATCAATATTAGCGTTAGCGATGGGTTTTAAAATATTTGCCGTAACATCATCCGTAATAGGCAAACCAAATATTGTAATTTTTGCCTCGCTACGGTTAAAGGCAATGCCTGATACAACAGGTTTTTCCATATTTGTCTCCTCATAAGTAATTAATGTACCCTTGCTATTAGTGAAGCTCGATAAGACACGCAAAGGCACTTTAAAACGTCCAGCATAGCGCACAGCACGATTCTGCAAAACTTTTGCACCTACATCTGCCATTTCTAACATTTCTTCAAAGGTAATGCTCGTCAAACATTTTGCGGCAGGTACCACTCTAGGATCAGCCGTATACACGCCATCAACATCGGTATAAATTTGA
>JAESTO010000009.1 GCA_016763565.1 Gammaproteobacteria bacterium
GAAGTCAACAATTGCCGGGATTATGTAAAATTGAATGGATGGTCGCCCCGATGCAAGCCAAACCAGCTAGGCAAGAGATCCAGCAAGCCATTCCGATTGCTAACACGACCATCGACGGTATTGAACAAACGGCAAACACAATTAAGCATCCTCGCTTGCAACAAGCTCTGAAAAAATTAGCTGTGACGTTAGCAACTCCAGAAACAGCGGGTGGAATGCATGTTTAAAAGGCAATAGAGTAATCTTAATCTGACGTATGATAAAAAATTCAGGCGTAAGCGAGTAACCTATCCCTGTTTGATGCCTTCTGGCACGCGAAGTACAGTTGCACTTACAACGCAGAGGAGAGATTCTACCCACCCTCTTGGTATCTGTGTATTCATCATACATCAGCTGTATTTTTAACTATTCCTGCTGATCAATTGATTACCGATGGTACTACTTTAGGTAGTCGATGCAATAAAAAGCTCAGTACTTCAGCATGCAATTCGTGTTGAAAGCTTTCACGATTAAAGCCCTTAGGATCTTGAGAGGGAAGAAACTTGGTGTTTTTCATGACCTCTGGAAAGGGACTTAAAAAAGAAAAATGCCCGGCGTTTTTAACAAGTCTATGCTGAACATCTGCATCTTTTGGTAATCCATCTAAGATAAGATGGACATGATAGCCGTAACGTATAAATTTATTTTTTTCTTCATGCGCCAGTAAAACTGGACAAGCTGGACCGGTAAATTCATCTTTTTCTCCGACCAACATTAATATGGGGCAATTAATTTTACGCAATGCACCATCAGCCTGAAACCATACGGATGCTGGTGCTAGCAACACCAGTGCCTTAATACGCTCATCAGGTGTCACAGGAATTGGATGAAACTGACCGTCAGATGACTCCGCAGGTAGAGAACGTGGCATGCCACCTGCTACGGCCAAAGCCGTATATCCACCCATAGAATGCCCAATGAGGGCAACACTATTTGGCTGTAAGCCTGTTTTAAATTGATCACTTTCAAAAAGCCAATCGATTGCAAGACGAATATGCTTAGGTCTATCTTGCAAATTATCAACCGTTCCTTCCCTACTATTGTCATTACGATGATTAAAGGGATGTTGTGGCAGCGCAACAATGAATCCATGACATGCTAAATAATGAGCAAGCGTCCGATAAGCCAAAGGTGCACCGCCACTGCCATGCGAGATTAAAACCAAAGGATATATTCCCGCGCTTATGTTAGCATCCATCGCAACCGTCAAATCATAGGGCCCCAGCTTCACCATTTTTTCAGGTGTGGTTGTTGGATACATAATTATCATAGGAAATTTTACGGTGTTTTTTCTATCTAAAAGATCAACGGTGCAATAGCCCACAAAATTTTTCATTTTTTAATCCAGTTCAATGCAACTTATGAATTAGCTTCGCTCAAAATTTTTCATCACGGCAAGTAATGTATCTACACCCGCTTCTGGCATCGCGTTGTAAATAGAGGCACGAATACCGCCTAATTTTTTGTGGCCACGTAATTGGTATAAACCGGCTTGTTGCGCGATATGTAAGAATTGTTTAGTTAAATTTTCATCGGGCAAAGTAAAAGTGACATTCATAATCGAACGATCAGTTGGGTTAACTTGATTATGATAAAAATCGCTGGCATCAATTGCGGCATAAAGCTTAGCTGCTTTACGACGATTGATTTTTTCCATAGCAGATAAGCCACCTTGCTGTTTAAGCCATTGCAACATCAATCCTAATATATAAATTGCATAGGTTGGCGGTGTATTTAGACAGGAATTGTTTTTTATTTGCAATTGATAGTCAAGCGTCGCTGGCGTAATGGCTAATGCCTGGCTAAGCACATCATCACGCACGATAATTAAGGTGACACCCGCTTGCCCAAAATTTTTTTGTGCTGCGGCATAAATTAAACCGAACTGACTAATATCGATCGGTTGTGATAAAAAGCACGATGTCATATCAGCAACTAAAGGCACTGAACCGACATCGGGAATTTGATGAAATTGTACACCGGTAATGGTTTCATTAGACGTGTAATGTACATAGGCTGCACGTGGATCAAATTGCCAAGTAGTTTTATCAGGAATCGCATAGCATGCGTTTGGCACAGCTGTTGTCACATCATTGACTTGACAATATTTTTTTGCTTCCTGCATCGCTAATACTGACCACACACCGGTATTAAAATAATCTGCGTGTTGTTTATCGCCTAGTAAATTCATTGGCACTGCAGAAAATTGTGTATTTGCACCGCCGGCAAAAAACAATACGTGGTAATGACTCGGTATATTTACCAGCTGGCGCAAATCATTTTTAATTTCAGTTAATAATTGTTGAAATAATTCTGTGCGATGGCCAATTTCCATGATAGAAAAACCCGTATCATGCCAATTTAACATTTCAGCTTGTGCTTGTTGTAATACGGTTAACGGCAATGTTGCTGGACCAGCAGAAAAATTATAATAGGTATTTTTTTTCATAATCATCATTAATGCAATTTGTTATTGAAAGAAGAATAATGTATCTGTTACATTTTCAGCGGCAAGTGACCACGTTATACAATAGCTTCTAGAGCTCGAACTGGCAACTCTGGAAGGGTAAACACTATAGCAAAAACCCTTATGCTTGAACAGATTTATAACTGTTTTTTGATGGCAATAAAAATTCCCATCGAAAACGCTTGACTTTTATTTTTTTAAGATTATTATGTTTCACAAGCATTGACCTTCACCGGCAATGACAAACTACTTGATATATTTTTTAAAGAGGACTTGATCGATGAGACAGGTACCGAGTTACGCCATTATTGGCAATGGCCGCATGGCCAAACATATACGTTATTATCTAAGCCAGCTTGGTTTAGCCCACCTTCAGTGGCATCGCCCACAATCCACTCAGTCTTTGCATAAAATTATCGAACAAAGTAGCCATATTCTTTTACTGATTACAGATCGTAATATCGATAGATTTTTTATAGAACATTTGACTGATTATCAACATAATAAAGTCTTCGTCCATTTTTCTGGTGCTTTGATGTCCTCTTATATATCTAGCGCGCATCCATTACAAACTTTTTCAACACAAACTTACCCACTATCAACATACCAATCCATCCCTTTCATTATTGAACAACAAGGACCAAGTTTTCAACAGCTATTACCTGGGTTTCCTAATCAACATTATGCTATTCCTCGCAATAAAAAGCCTTACTACCATGCATTATGTGTACTAGCCAATAATTTCACAACTTTGATCTGGCAAAAATTTTTTACCAGCATGCAAGAACATTTTTCTTTACCACAAAAAGATTTGCAACCTTATCTCCAGCAAACATTACATAATTTAACGCATGATTATTCGCATGCGTTAACGGGTCCATTTGCTCGCCATGATCATCTAACCTTGGAAAAAAATTTACAGGCCTTACAACAAGACAATTACCAAAAAATTTTTAAAGCATTTATTGACACTTACTTAACGGAGAAAAACTTATGAATATTTATGATTTTGCAAAAAAAAAGTTGCAACGAGAAAAAATAACCATGATGACTTGTTATGAGTACACTGCAGCAACAATTATTGAGAAAAGTAATATTGATTGCGTATTAGTTGGTGATAGTGCTGCAATGGTCATGCACGGACATGCTGATACGACAACTGCAACGTTAGCAATGATGATTTCACATACGCAAGCCGTAGCAAAAGGCTTACACAATAAATTTTTAATAGCAGATTTACCTTTCATGAGTTATCGCAGATCACTACCTAATACCATGGATGCCATTCAACAGCTGGTGCAAGCAGGCGCACATGCCGTTAAACTAGAAGGTGCTAAGGGAAATTTCAAGACCATTCAATATATCGTTGAATCAGGTGTGCCAGTCATGGGACATATAGGCTTAACGCCGCAATTCATTCATAATTTAGGTGGATTTAAAGTACAAGGTAAAAATGAAAAATCACAGCGCGATCTTCTTGAACAAGCACAAGAATTACAACAGGCTGGCTGTTTTGCAATTGTACTAGAATGCATGCCAAGTACCTTAGCAAAACAAATTAGTGACACCCTTAGCATACCAACAATTGGTATCGGTGCAGGCCCTCATACTGATGGGCAAGTATTAGTCTGGCATGATATGCTAGGGTTACAAACGCAATTTACGCCTAAATTTTTGAAACGTTACTTGGCTGGACAAACCTTAGTAAATGATGCACTCAATAATTTTGTTGTCGAAGTACACAATGAAAAATTTCCTCAAATAGAACACTGCTATTAAGGAGGCGACATGAATATTATTACTTCACTATCACAATGGCGTAAACAACGCCAGAAATTTAAGTCAAGTACGACTATTGGCTTTGTACCCACTATGGGAAGTTTACATCAAGGTCATAAAAGTCTATTGAAATATTCACTGCAAGAAAACGATATCACAGTGCTGAGTATTTTTGTTAATCCTACACAGTTTGATAATGCACAAGATTATGATAATTACCCGAATCATCAGGAAGATGATTTGCAATTGGCAAAAAATCTTGGTGTTGATATTGTGCTTTTACCAAACCACTCAGAACTTTATGCTGATAATTACACATTTAAAATGACATCGTCTCATTGGTGGACAACGTTGATGGAAGGCACCTCTCGACCAGGCCATTTTGATGGCATGCTAACTATTGTATTAAAACTGCTGTTATTAGTTAAACCACAAAAAGTTTACTTTGGTGAAAAAGATTATCAACAGTATCAATTAGTCAATGAGCTCGCTAAAGCCTATTTTTTAGATTGCGACATAATAGCTTGTGAAACTATACGTGAAAAAAATGGCTTGCCGCTAAGTTCCAGAAATGCTCGTTTATCCACCGATGAAAAAGAATTGGCGCAATGCTTTGCAAATATTTTATTTGACCATAAAAAACATCCTGTGAGCAGGATTAAACAAAAATTACAACAACATGCAATGCAAGTTGATTATGTTGAAAAGCACCATAACCGATTATTTGCCGCGGTAAAAATTGGCAAAACCCGTTTGATTGATAACTTTACTTTAGGAGATTAAGACTATGTTAATAACGACTTTAAAATCAAAGATTTCTTACGCTTGTGTGACGCATAAAGATTTGTATTATGTTGGTAGTATTACTATTGACGAAGATATTATGCGACAAGCGTGTATAAACAAAAATGAAAAGGTACAAATTGTTAATTTAAATAATGGCGAGCGCTTAGAAACCTATGTTATCCCAGGGAAACCTGGCAGTAATATTATTGGCTTAAATGGGCCAGCAGCGCGTAAATGTGAACTAGGTGATGAAATTTTTATTATTTCTTACGCAATGATTAATCCACAAAAAGAAACCATGGAACCTATAGTTATTGATTTAAAAAACAAGGTGACAGCATGATTTTATGTCTGGATGTTGGTAACACGACCATTTTTGGTGGTGTATTTAAAGATAGTACCATTCAGTTGCGTTTTCGTTATGCAACCTCTAATGAATGCTCCACTGATCAACTAGGATTATTTTTAAAAAATGTATTAAGGGAAAATATTATTCAACCAGAAAATATTACGGCTATTTGCTTAAGTTGTGTAGTACCCTCACTGAGCAATACTATCGAGCAAGCCTGCCAGCAATATTTTAATATTACTCCATTGCAAATAAAGCCAGGCGTGAAAACCGGTTTAAAATTGCTGATTAAAAATCCTCAGGAACTGGGCTCAGATATTATCGCCAATGCTATAGCAGCAACCCATCATTTTCCTAACCGTGATATCGTTATTGTCGATTTTGGTACAGCAACTGTCCTTAGTGCAGTTTCAGCTAAGCATGAATATTTGGGAAGCGTCATTATGGCTGGAATAAAAGTGTCATTACAAGCCTTAGGAGAAAGTGCAGCTAAATTAATTGATGTCGCTATCGAAAAACCCCAGCACGTTTTAGGTAAAGCGACTGAACCAACGTTGCAAGCTGGTTTATATTATGGGCACTTAGGTGCAGTAAAAGAGATTCTCTATCAGCTTAAAACTGAGGTATTTGCAGGGAAAGAACTTGTTGTAATAGCAACCGGCGGTTATGCTGATTTGTATCAACAAGAAGAACTCTTTATATTACATATTCCTGATTTGGTTCTGCATGGTTTACGACTTATTTTATCTAAAAATATGACTTAAAGGAGGCATCATATGGACACGCAACATTTCAAGTGGAATAGTCAATGTCACAGCATTGCTGTTGATGGCCAAATATTTGGTGTCATCACCACCGCTGACACCAGTGAGTACCCCTCACTAGGTGGCTGTCGTATTTTAAACAAAACATTAACCCGTGATGACATTCAACAATGCATTGATTTAGCCTATGTAATGCAACTAAAAGCGCGTCTACACAACTTACCTGTTAGTGGAGGCAAAGCATTACTCTGTTTGCCAGAACCACAAAAACGTGA
The DNA here is from genome assembly GCA_016763565.1 of Gammaproteobacteria bacterium. The sequence continues at coordinate 6,460 of JAESTO010000009.1, forward strand.
AAGTTATTTACAACACTTTGCTAAAAAAATCAATCAGTTATTGGGGCAATATGTTACAGCAGTTGATATGGGCAGCGATCAACAGGATATGGATTTACTCAGTCAATACACGCATCATGTAACTTGCCATACTAAGGCCGGTGGTGATCCATCATGGTACACTGCGCAAACTACGCTGCTCAGTATACAAGCAACTTACCAAGCTATGACAGGCAGCCAATCGCTGAAAAATAAACGAGTCGTTATTCAAGGGGTAGGCAAAGTGGGATATTATATTGCCCAATTATTGGCAGAACAACATGCCATCATTACTATTTGTGATGTTAATGACATGGCAGTTAAACATTGTACTAAGCATATAGATTGTTCCATTACCAAACCTGAATCTGTTTATCAAACTCAGTGCGACATCTTCATCAGCTGCGCTGGATCAAAGCTGTTGGACCAAACAGCAATAAAACAATTAAATACTAAACTATTTGCTGCAACAGCCAATGATCCCTTTAGTGGTAAAAATACACCCCAACAATTAATTGATAGAAATATTACTTACCTACCTGATTTTTTAATTAACGTTGGTGGCTTAATGTGCTGTGTTTATCAACAGTCTCAAAATTTTTCATTGCAAGAAAAAATTGCTCACGTTTATGATACCGTGTTGAAACTACTAAACCATGCTAATCATGATAATGCTAAATTTTATGCCTTATGCTTACGTGGAGCAAACTGAGTCTTCAGATGGCGCATCAGCCAACGTCTCAATTTCTTCAATGCGTTGCAAGCCAATTAATTTTTCACCGTTGGTGAGATTTATTAATTTAACACCTTTGGCATTACGACCCACCACTGAAATTTCATTGACGTGAGTTCGCACTAATGTACCTTTATTACTAATTAACATTACATCATCGCTATTAACCACTTGTGCAACACCCACAACTTTACCGTTACGTTCATCAACTTGGATGGAAATCACACCTTGGCCTCCACGAGCACATAAACGGTATTCTTCAATTTTGCTGCGTTTACCAAAACCATTTTCGGTTGCCGTTAGAATATCGCCTTGCTGACGAATCACTTGCAGTGCAATCACCTGCTGATTTTCTTTTAATTTAATGCCGCGCACCCCACTTGCCGTACGTCCCGTAGCACGCACATGATCCTCATGGAAACGTGCTGCTTTACCGGCATTAGAAAATAACATGATATCTTGCTGCCCATCAGTTGTATCAACACCGATTAATTTATCGCCTTCGCGAATACCTAGGGCAATAATGCCATTAGCTCGAGGGCGAGAAAATTGCGACAGTGCTACTTTCTTGACAGTACCCTTTGCGGTGGCCATAAAGACAAAACGATTATCACTGTATTCACGCACGGGTAAAATTGCGCTGATTTTTTCATCGCCTTGCAAGGGTAATAAATTAACGATCGGTTTACCTCTTGACGTTCGTCCAGCTTGAGGTAACTGATAAGTTTTCAACCAATACACTTTGCCGATGCTAGAAAAACACAGAATAGTATCATGGGTATTGGCAATCACTAAACGCTCAATAAAATCTTCATCTTTAACATTAGCAGCCGATTTACCACGGCCACCGCGACGCTGCGCTTGATAAGCCTCTAACGACTGCGCTTTAATATAGCCTTCGTGCGATAAAGTTACCGCAACATCCTCTTCGGTAATTAAATCTATCTCTGTTAAATCTTGTTGGCTGGCAATAATTTCCGTGCGTCGCTCATCGCCAAATTCGCTTTTAATCGCAATTAATTCTTCTTTAATGATTTCAAACAAACGATTTGCATCTTGTAAAATATGCAGCAATGCTTTAATCACATCAATCACTTCTTTGTACTCAGCGATAATTTTTTCTTGTTCTAAACCGGTTAAACGGTGTAAACGCAATTCTAAAATCGCCTGTGCTTGTATGGGTGACAGATGATAATTGTTGTCTATACAGCCATACTGTACATCTAAATCATCTGGGCGACAAATATCAGCACCTTCATGTTGCAACATGTCAGACACTAAACCTGCTTGCCATGGTTGTGCTAATAGTCTTTCTTTTGCTTGAGCGGGGTTAGCTGATGTTTTAATTAACGTAATCATCTCATCAATATTAGCTAAAGCGATGCCAAGCCCTTCTAAAATATGGGCACGATTCCGTGCTTTACGTAATTCATAAATAGAGCGGCGCGTCACCACTTCACGACGATGCTTAATAAAGGCCATTAAAATTTCTTTAAGACCTAATAATTTTGGCCGGCCATCAATAAGTGCTACCATATTGATGCCAAATACGCTTTGCATCGGCGTTTGTGTATATAAGTTATTAACAATCACTTCAGGAATTTCGCCGCGACGCACTTCAATCACCACACGCATACCGTCTTTATCCGATTCATCACGAATAGCAGTAATACCATCGATGCGTTTTTCTTTTACTAACTCAGCAATTTTTTCTTGCAACTTAGCTTTGTTTACTTGATAGGGCAGTTCGGTAATAATAATGCTTTGTCTATTAGTTTTTTCATGCGTTTCTATGTGCGTTTTCGCCCGCATATAAATGCGACCACGTCCAGTATGATACGCTGATACAATACCTGCTCGGCCATTGATGATACCTGCTGTTGGAAAATCAGGGCCAGGAATATACTGCATCAACTCCTCAACCGTGATATCCGGATTATCAATCGTTGCACAACACGCGTCAATAACTTCACCAAGATTATGTGGTGGAATATTCGTTGCCATTCCCACAGCAATACCGCCTGCCCCATTCACAAGAAGATTAGGAACGCGAGCCGGAAGAACTTCTGGCTCAGACGTTGAC